>JBPCTX010000161.1:0-5388 GCA_051011455.1 Acidimicrobiia bacterium
TGAGGCCGCCATGCTCATGAGCAACACCCTCACCTGGAACGTCGACTACATGGGCCGCCAGCGCCCCGTGTTGCCGTCCACCGAGCAGGGCCTGGTCAAGAAAGTGAAGCCGCTGCTGCGGATCGCCGAGCGAGAAACGGCGGCCTATTGCGTGCTGAAAGGGATCGACTACGAGGTCGAGGAGTGCCCGATGGTGGGGGGCAACACCGGCATTCGGATCAAAGAGTGGCTCAACGTGATGGAGAGCCAGCGGCCCGGCACCAAACAGCGGTTCCTCTTTGGGTACCTCGATCGGGTCTCCGACCAGTTTGCTACTGCCCATCAGGAGCAGATCGAGCTGCGTGAGTGTGACAATTGCGAGCAGCCCACCACCGGCGACCGGTGTGCCTTCTGTCGACTCCAGATCCGGATGGCCGAGCGTGAGTGATTTCGCCAAAGGAGATCACTGCTTGCTGACCGACGGCAAGGGCCGCCGCTTCCTCATCACTCTCGAGGCGGGCGCCGTCTTCCATTTCCACAATGGCACCCTCCCGCATGACGATTTGATCGGCCGGCCGGAAGGTTGCGTGGCCCGCAGCTCACTGGGCGGGAAACTGGTGGCGGTCCGGCCCCGCTTGGCCGACTACATCCTCAACATGAAGCGGGGAGCCCAGGTCGTCTATCCAAAGGACATCGGCGCCATTCTGGTGTGGGGCGATATCGGTCCGGGGACAACAGTGCTGGAGGCCGGGACCGGCTCGGGGGCGTTGACGATGGCATTGGTGCGAGCGGTGGGGCCAGACGGCAGGGTGGTGAGCGTGGAGAGGCGGGAGGACCATGCCGCCCATGCCCGCCGCACCCTGGAGACCTTCTTTGGCGGGATCCCTGCCAACCTCGATCTGCGAGTGGGAGACGTAGCCGATCACCTCGCCGAGGTTCAGCCCGACCGCCTTGTGCTCGACTTGCCCGAGCCCTTCGGCGTGGTTGCCGCCGCCGCCCAATCGCTGCCGTCGGGTGCGATCTGGGTGTCGTACGTCCCGACGGTCCCGCAAGTCCAGCAGACCACCGAAGCCCTGCGTGAGGCCGGCTGCTTTGCCGAGCTCTCCAACTTCGAAGTACTGCACCGGGATTGGAATATCGACGGACGGTCGGTGCGCCCGGATCACCGGATGGTTGGCCACACCGGGTTCATCACCACCGCCCGCAAGATTCAGGCCGACTGACACCCGGGAAAACGCGAAAACCTGAACTATTAGCTGGTAGGTTGCGCTCGCCGATTTCTATAATTCCCGAAAGCCCCTTCGAGCCAGGACCGATAGAACCAGATGAGCAGTCACGAGTCTTCTGAGGCCATCGAGCTGCAGAACACAATCACCATGCTCGAGGAGGAGCTGTCCGTCCTCCGTCGACGCCTCCAGGACTCTCCGCGCCGGGTACGGGTGCTCGAAGAGCGCCTGCTCGAGGCCAAAGGCCAGCTGACCCAGGCGGTCCATCAGAACGAGAAACTGGCCGCGGTGCTGGAGGAGACCAGAGAACAGCTGGCCATCCTGCGGGAAGAAGTCGAAAAGCTCACCGCGCCGCCCAACCCCTTCGGAACCATCCTGGGCATTAACGAAGACGGCACCGCCGACGTCATGACCGGTGGCCGCAAGCTGCGGGTCAACGTCGAACCCACCCTGGAAATCAAGGAGCTGGAGCGCGGCCAGGAAGTGTTGCTGAACGAGGCCTTCAACGTCATCGACGTTCGGGACTTCGAGCCTCAGGGCGAAGTGGTGGCCGTCAAGGAGGTCGTCGACGAGCAGCGGTTGATTGTTCTGGGCCGGGGAGACGAAGAACGTGTGGTCGAGCGGGCAGCCCCCATCGCCAGCGAGTTCTTGCGAGTCGGCGATCATGTCCGCCTCGATGTCCGCACCGGCCTGGCTTTCGAGAAGCTGCTCCGACCCGAGATCGAAGAGCTGGTGCTGGAAGAAGTGCCGGACACCACCTACGAGCACGTTGGTGGCCTCCATGAGCAGATCGAGACCATCCGCGACGCCGTCGAGCTTCCCTACCTCTACAAGGACCGTTTCTTCGATTACCAGCTGAAGGCACCTAAAGGGATCCTGCTCTACGGACCGCCTGGATGCGGCAAGACCCTGATCGCCAAGGCCGTTGCCAACAGCCTGGCCAAAGCGGTTGCCGAGAAGACCGGGTCTGAAGACTCCCGCTCCTACTTCCTGAATATCAAGGGCCCCGAGCTCTTGAACAAGTACGTCGGTGAGACCGAGCGCCAGATCCGGGTGATCTTCCAACGGGCCAAGGAGAAGTCGGACGAGGGCGTGCCCGTCATCGTGTTCTTCGACGAGATGGATTCGCTGTTCCGGACCAGAGGGACCGGAGTCTCGTCGGATGTCGAATCCACCATCGTTCCCCAGCTGCTGTCGGAGCTGGACGGGGTTGAGTCCCTCAAGAATGTGATCGTGATCGGAGCCTCCAACCGGGAGGATCTGATCGACCCCGCCATCCTTCGGCCCGGCCGGCTGGACGTCAAGATCAAGATCGAGCGCCCCGGCCCGGTTGCTGCCGAGCAGATCTTTGGCATCTACCTGCTGCCGGAGCTTCCCCTCGATCCAGAGGAGCTCGCCGGACACGACGGGGACAAGCAGGCCCTCGTCGAAGCAATGATCAAGTCGACGGTGGCCAGGGTCTTCGACTCGTCCGATGCCAACCGCTTCCTCGAGGTGACATACGCCAACGGGGATAAAGAACTGCTCTATTTCAAGGATTTCCTGTCGGGGGCCATGATCGAGAACATCGTTCGCCGTGCCAAGAAGGAAGCCATCAAGCGAGAGATCGCCGACGGTTCCTCCGGCATCAAGACCTCCGACCTCATTGACGCCATCATCCAGGAGTTCCGCGAGCACGAGGATCTCCCCAACACCACCAACCCCGACGACTGGGCCCGCATCTCCGGCAAGAAGGGCGAGCGCATCGTCTACGTCCGCACCCTCATCGAAGGCGATAAGGAGAACCGGACGATTGAGGCCACGACGACGGGTCAGTATTTGTAGCTTTTCAGCTTTCAGCTATCAGCTATCAGCAGACAGCGAACAGCAAACAGCAAACAGCCCACGGCCAAGGTCCACTTCCAGTGGACCTTGGTCGCGTCATGGTGTGGAGAGAAGGAGATTCTGGCTCCTCCCCCGCGCAGCGGGGGAGGGCGGGTGGGGGCTGAGAGCGCGTTCCTGTGTTCTGGGTTGGAGGTTGCTGGGCACGCGGCCCTGAGTTCTCAGGAAGAAGTGCGCCCGAAGTAGCTGACAGCTAGTTGCCCACTAGTCACTGCAAGGCCACGAACAATGAATATCGAGCCAACTTGACGTCGGGGGTACTCTGTAGCCCTGCATGAGCGCTATCCACAAGGTCATTGGCACCGAAACCGAGTTCGGGATTTCGGTCCGCAACGCCCCCGACTTCAACCCTGTGCTGGCTTCCTCGATAGTGGTCAACTCATACGCCGGCTTGCGGGCCAAGATCCAATGGTCGCACGAGGAAGAGTCGCCGGGCCGTGATGCCCGCGGCTTTGGGCCCGAAGGCGGGATCATGCCCGACATCGACGGCGGCCTGGTCAATGTTGTGCTCGGCAACGGAGCCCGGTTCTACGTCGATCATGCCCATCCCGAGTACTCGGCCCCCGAGGCCTACGACCCGCTCGAAGCCACCCTCTACGACAAGGCAGGCGAGGTCGTGCTCACCAGGGCCGCCCGCGAAGCCAGGTCTCTGCTGGAGGATGGTCAGTCGCTGGTCATTCACAAGAACAACTCAGACGGCAAGGGCAACTCGTACGGCAGCCATGAGAACTACCTGATCAATCGGGAGCTGCCGTTCGGAGACGTGGTTGACTTCTTCACGACCTTCCTGGTGACCCGCCAGGTCTACACCGGTTCCGGCAAGTTGTGCGCCGAGAACGCCCGGTCGGCCATTCCCTTCCAGCTCACCCAGCGGGCCGACTTCTTCGAAGAGGAGGTCGGGCTCGAGACCACCCTCAAGCGACCCATCATCAACACCCGCGACGAGCCGCACGGCGACCCATCCAAATACCGTCGCCTGCACGTCATCATCGGCGACGCCAACATGAGCGAGGTCCAGAGTCTGATCAAGCTGGGGTCGGCTGCCCTGGTGCTGATGGCCATCGAAGACGGCGCCATTCCCGAGACACTGCGCCTGGCCAGGCCGGTGGATGCGACCTGGCAGGTGAGTCACGACCTGGATCTGACGCTGCCGTTGGAGCTGGCGGATGGAAGCACGGCCACTGCCCTGGAGCTGCAGGGCCGCTACCTGGAGTGGGCTGCCAAGTACGCCGAGAGCACGGAACTGCCCGAGCCCTACCAGCAGGTGCTGGTCGAGTGGGAGCTGATCCTGGCCGACCTCGAGCGCGACCCGATGCTGGCTTCTGACCGCCTGGATTGGGCTGCCAAATACCGTCTGCTGCGGGACTACCAGGATCGGGATGGCCTGGAGTGGGATTCACCCAAGCTGCGACTGCTCGGCCTGCAATACCACGATGTCGATCCTGCCAAGGGGCTGTTCTACAAGCTGCAGGAGGCCGGTCGCATAAGGACGTTGTTCACGCCGGCCGAGATCGAGGAGGCAGTGACGGAGCCACCAGCTCGCACCCGGGCCTACTTCCGGGGCAAATCTGTACGCAAATACGGTGACTCCCTGGTAGCCGCCAACTGGGATTCTCTGGTGTTTGATTCCGGCGAAGACACACTCAAGCGGGTGCCTATGATGGAACCGCTTCGAGGAACGAAAGAGCTGGTTTCCGGATTGCTGGACCGGTCCGATGATGCCGCCAGCCTGCTGAAGGCATTAGGAGAAGACGATGAGTGATCGAGAGCAGAAGCGCACCGAACGTCGCGAATCTGAAACCAAAGAGGTCGTCGAAGAGACTGAAGCCTCCGACGCCACCCAGGAGGTCACCGAGCGTATCGATGACCTGCTCGACGAGATTGACTCGGTTCTGGAAGAAAACGCTGAGGAGTTTGTGAAGAACTACGTCCAGAAGGGCGGGGAGTGAGCCTCGAACTTCCATCCGGGCTTCCCCTCAACGAGCCTGCCCCCGACGCCAGCTTCCTAGAGCTGCTGCGGAGCCACGGGCTCCATCCCACCTGGGAGTTCGGTGACGGAGACGCTCAGTTGCTGAAGGCCCCGGAGGCCACGACCATTCTGGCGCTCCGGTATGCCGACGGAGTGGTGATGGTCGGTGACCGACGGGCGACTGAAGGCCACACCATCGCTCACCGCCGAATGCAGAAGGTCTACCCTGCCGATGGCTTCTCAGCCGTCGCTATTGCCGGCACCGCCGGGTTAGCGATGGAGATGGTCAAGCTGTTCCAGACCGAGCTGGAGCACTACGAGAAACTGGAAGGC
>JBPCTX010000162.1:0-11158 GCA_051011455.1 Acidimicrobiia bacterium
GCAATACGTAGCCCCACTCCTTGCCGGTAATGCCATAGGTGCCGATGCGCTGGGAGGCCTGAGCCACCCGCTGGCCTTCGGAGTTGATGATGGTGGGGCGGATGTTGGCCGACGTTCCCATTGTCCGCAGCCGCCACCGGGTGCCGTCGGACAGCCGAATCCGCTGCCCCCACCCGAAGAAGATGTTGAGTGCGCTGTAGCGCCCGATGGAGGCGACCTTCCGCCCGTCCGCCTCCACGATGAAGGCCGGAAAGCCGGGAGACCATGACCGGTGGATGGCAGCCGTGGAGGCCACCATCCGGTCATCGTCGATCTTGCTCATCCGGCCGGGCCGGGTGGTCTGTTCGCTCATTGGTTCCCAGGATCCTGGCGTCCCCTCGAATCTGCTGCCTGCCAAACCGACCGGCTAGGGGCATTCTGCCCAAGCTGAGCGTCAGACGATTCGATCCGGTTGGATAGCCTCAGGGCAAGGACCGGAGGTGAGATGGATCGTCGTATGCCCCGCTGGGAGGAAATCAAGCCGCTGATCAAGATTCGTTGGCCCGGCTTCGGGCCGGCCCGGTTGGCGTCGGCAGCTTCCGTCTGGGATCTGCGCAAGATCGCCCGCCGTCGCACGCCACGGGCCGCCTTTGACTACACCGATGGCGCCGCCGATGAGGAGATGACTCTGCGCCGGTCACGTGACATCTACCGCCGCGTGGAGTTTCAGCCTTCCGTGCTGCGAGATGTTTCGAACGTCGACACCTCCACCAATCTCCTCGGACAGCCCTCCAGCCTGCCGTTGGCGTTCGCTCCCACCGGCTTCACCCGGATGATGCAGCACGAGGGCGAGGCAGCCGTCGCCCGGGCCGCCGCCAGGGCCGGGATTACCTATACGTTGTCAACGCTTGGCACGTCGTCGATCGAAGAAGTGGCCTCGGCCGCCCCCGATGTGAACCGATGGTTCCAGCTGTATCTGCTCAAGGATCCGGGCTCCCGCGAAGACCTTCTCAGCCGGGCCAAGGCCTCCGGATACTCGGCCATCATGCTGACCGTCGACACACCGATCGCCGGAGCACGGCTGCGCGATGTCCGCAACGGTCTCACCATCCCGCCGTCACTGACCCTCAAGACCCTGTTCGGCATGGCCCGTCATCCCTCCTGGTGGTACAACCTCCTGACCACCGAGCCGCTCGAGTTCGCCTCCTTCCGCAACTTCGACGGGACCGTGGCCGAGCTGATGTCTCACATCTTCGATCCTTCGCTGAGCTGGGCGGATGTGGAGTGGACCAGGGAACAGTGGGAAGGGCCACTGGTGGTCAAGGGGATCCAGAGCGTCGAAGACGCCCGACGGGCCGCCGATCACGGCGCAAACGCGATTGTGATCTCAAACCACGGCGGCCGCCAACTGGACCAGGTCTCCTCCACCTTTGAGCTCCTGCCCGAAGTGGTGGACGCGGTCGGGGACCGCATCGAGGTCTACCTGGACGGCGGCATCATCGACGGCCCGTCGGTGGTGGCAGCTGTCGCCCAGGGAGCGACCGCCGCTTTCGTGGGACGGGCCTATCTATACGCACTGATGGCGGGCGGAGAGCACGGCGTCGACCGGGCCCTGCAGATGTTCGCCGAGGGGATCTCACGCACCATGCAGTTGCTGGGCGTCAGCTCGGTCAAAGAACTCAATCGGGACCACATCCGGATCCGATAATCAAACCCGGGTCCAATGCCCGGTCCACCCGGGAACCTATGGTGGCCGGGCGAACGTCAGACCCCACATAGCCATAGGGGAAGGTCGAAGGCGCAATGTCGACAGCTACCGGCGGCCGCACTGCCGCCCGCATCGGGACGGCTCTGATCGTGGTGCTGGCGCTGGCCCTGGTGGCTTCAATGTGCACCTCCAGCGACAGCGACGGCCCGGGCCCGATCGGGTCGAATCCGATTGATCCGTCCGGCACCGGAGAGGTGCTCGCCCTCGGCCCGACCGGGGAACCGGTCTCGGTCCGCCTGAGCGCCGGTACCGCACAGGCCGGAACCGATCCGGCGCCAATCACAGTGGTGGAAGGCACCCCCCTGGATGACGACGCGGTCGCCGCCATCTTCGATCGCCTGCCCGAGTGGGTGCGCCCCGACGAGGACCGCCTCGACTTCAACCGGCCCCCCGAAAGTCTCAAGCCGCCACTGGTGGGCGACACCATCGAAGTTCCCTTCCCGGCCGACTCAGACGATCCTCCACCCCCGGTGCCGGGCGGGCCGCTGGAAGTGCTTCGCTTCCAGCCGGAAGGCCCGGTCGACGTTGCCCCGTTCATCAGCATCACCTTCAACCAGCCGATGGTCCCGCTGGCCACCCTGGAGCAGCTCGACACGCTGGACGTGCCGGTCAACGTCACTCCGGAAATGCCGGGACGTTGGCAGTGGATTGGCACTCGCACCCTTCGCTTCGAGCATCAGCCCGACCTCTTCGATCGGCTCCCGATGGCAACCGAGTATCGGGTGGAGATCCCGGCCGGCACCACTTCGCAGACCGGCGGGGTTCTGGCCGGGGACGTGAGCTGGACCTTCGCCACTCCCCCGGTCCAGGTGCAGTCGTTTGAGCCGCGGGGCGATTCGCTGCCGCTCGAGCCCATCTTCCTGGCGGTCACCGACCAGCGCATCGACCCGGCCGCAGTGCTGGAGACCATCACCCTCACCGCCGACGACGAGCAGCAACCCCTGCGGCTGGCGACTGATGCCGAGATCGCGGGCGACGAGCGGATCGGGAACCGGGTCGATGGCTTGCTGGAAGGCCGCTGGCTGGCCTTCCGGACCGTGGAGGCTCTCCAGCCCGACTCTGCTCTCGTGATCCGGGTCGGTCCCGACACCCCATCGACCGAAGGCCCCCGCCTCACCACCGGCGCCGACACTTACACGGCCAGAACCTATGCCCCGCTCCGGATCAACGATTGGTCATGCCGGGGGGATGATCGGTGCGAGCCGGGCCGCGGCCTCTATATCAGCTTCAACAACCCGCTCGAGGTCGAAGCCTTCGACCCTTCGATGATCTCCCTCCGCCCGGAGCTGGCCGGCATGACCGTCCACGCTGAGTACAGCTCCATCTCCATCCGGGGAGCCACAGTCGGTGGCACCACCTACGAAGCCACGGTGTCCGCCGGCCTGACCGACATCTACGGCCAGACCCTGGGCAAGGATGACAGGGTTGAGTTTGAGATTGACGACGCCCGTCCCTATCTCAACCAGTTCAACCGCCGCCTCATCACCCTCGACCCGCTGGCCCCCGAGCCCTCGCTGGCGGTCACCACCGTCAACCACGACGAGCTGCGGGTGCGTCTGTTCAAGGTGGACGTCGACGACTGGGCCTCATACGTCGCCTATCAGGACCGGCGCTGGGATGAGCAACAGCCGGCCCCGCCCTCCAACTGGAACGAGGTGCTCAACACCGCAATCGAGACCGGAGCGGACACCAACCAGCTGACCGAAACCACCATTGAGCTCTCCGACACATTGGACGGCCAACCGGGCCACCTCATCGTGTTGATCGAGCCGACCGGGCGCCTGGCCCAGCTGACTCGCGATGACAATGATTACTGGAGCAACCGTCCCACCGTGGTCTGGGCCCAGTCCACCATCATCGGCACCGACGTCCTCAGTGACGACGACGAGCTGGTGGTGTGGGCCACCGATCTGCGGAGCGGCGATCCGTTGGCAGGCGTCGAGGTCGGCTTCCTGACCAGGCCGGCCCGGGCAATCACCAACGCAGATGGTCTGGCCGGCCTGGCTCCGCCATCGGCCTCGTCGGCCGAAACCGGCCAGCTGGTGGCCCGGCAGGGCGAGGACAGCGCCCTCCTCGACTCCAGCTGGCGCCGCTCCGACCGTTCCGACCGGTCGCTGTGGTACGTCTTCGACGACCGGAAGATGTACCGGCCGGGCGAGACGGCCAGTTTCAAGGGATGGGTCCGCCGGCTGACTGTGAGCGATGACGCCCAACTGGCCGCGGTCGGGGAAGACGCCCGGGTCAACTATCAGGCCGCCGACTGGTACGGGAACGAGATCGGGTCCGGCACTGTGGACCTCAACTCGCTGGGCGGCTTCGACTTCACCATCGACATCCCGGCCGGCGCCAACCTGGGCCCGGCCTGGATCGACCTATCGCTGGCCGGCGTCACCGGCCTTGACGGCCACCACAATCACAGCTTCGAGATTCAGGAGTTCCGGCGCCCCGAGTTCGAGGTCACCACCCGGGCCGAGTCGGCCGGCCCCTACCTGGTCGGCCAACCGGCCACCGTCGCAGTCGAGGCCGCCTACTTCTCGGGCGGGCCGCTCCCCAACGCCGACGTCGAGTGGACCGTCACCACCCGCCAGGCCACCTACTCCCCGCCCAACTGGGATGATTTCACCTTCGGAATATGGATCCCGTGGTGGTACGGCGACTTCTACCTTGGCGGCGACCTGGGCGGAGACTCCTATTACGAGGATGAGTACATCGGAGGCTTCGGGCCGCAATTTGACCCGGCCACCGTAGAGACGTTCAACGGCAAGACCGACGCCGGCGGCACCCACTACCTGCAAATGGACTTCGACGGAGACGGTGACGGGCTGCCCACCACCGTGACCTCCCAGGCAACGGTGTTCGACGTCAATCGCCAGGCCTGGTCGGACGGGACCGATCTACTGGTCCACCCCGGCCAGTTGTACGTGGGGTTGCGCAGCGACCGCACCTTCGTCGAGGCAGGTGAGCCACTGGTGATCGAGGCGATCGCCACCGACATCGACGGGACCGCCGTCCCCGGACGGGCCCTCACGCTCAAGGCGGGCCGGTTGGAGTGGAAGATCCTCGATGGTCGCTGGCAGGAAACCCCGGTCGAGATCGAGACTTGCACGGTGACCTCGGCGGACCGGGCGGTGGAGTGCAGTTTCGGCACCGACATCGGCGGCACCTATCAGATCGCCGCCACCGTCGCTGACGATGCCGGCCGCACCAGCAAGACTGAAATCACTCGCTGGGTGAGCGGTGGCAACCGACGCCCCGAACGCAACGTGGTCCAGGAGGAGGTCACTCTGATCCCCGACCTCCCCGAATATGCACCCGGGACCAGCGCCGAGATCCTGGTCGAGGCTCCCTTCAGTCCCGCCCAGGGACTGCTGACTATCAGCCGCAACGGGATCGTCGAGACCGAGCGCTTCCAAGTCCAGGACGGCACCACGGTGCTGTCGGTCCCGATCAAGGATGAATACACCCCCAACATCTTCGTCCAGGTTGACCTGGTCGGAGCCACCGGGCGCACCGCCGACAACGGCGATCCGCTTCCGGACGCGCCGGATCGGCCTGCCTTTGCCGTCGGCCGGCTCAACCTGCAGGTGCCGCCGCTGAGCCGAACCCTGAACGTCACCGCCGTCCCGGCCGATCCCACCACCGAGCCCGGCACCGCCACCAGGGTCGACGTGACGGTCACCAACCCGGCCGGTGACCCGGTGGCCGACGCCGAACTGACCGTAGTGGTCGTCGACGAAGCAGTGCTGGCCCTGACCGCCTACGAGCTGCCCGACCCGCTCGACGTCTTCTACCGGCCGATCGAATCCCGGGTCTCCAGTCGCTATCAACGCCGCTCGATCGAGCTGACCAACCCGACTCTCCTCGAGGACGCGGTGGCGACATCGGGGGCAACCACAACGACCTTCGCCGCCAGTGGCGGCGGCGATGCCGATGACGGAGGAGCGGACTTCGCCGCCTCCCCCGGCGCCCAGCGAAATAGGGCGCTGTCGGCCGAGGAGAGCCTGGGTGAATCCGGGCAGGGCGACGCCATCGACGTCCGAACCAACTTCGATGCCCTCGCCGTCTTCGAACCCGCGGTCCGGACCGGCCCCGACGGCACCGCCACCGTCGAAGTCCCCCTCCCCGACAACCTGACGCGGTATCGGGTGATGGTGGTGGCCGTCGACGGGATCGACCAGTTCGGCTCCGGTGAGTCGAACATCACCGCCCGGCTGCCGCTGATGGTTCGGCCGTCGGCACCCCGCTTCCTCAACTTCGGGGATCAGTTCGAGTTGCCGGTGGTGATCCAGAACCAGACCGACCAGGACCTCGAGGTGATGGTCGGGATGCAGACTGCCAACCTCAGCCTGACCGCCGGAGCCGGCCGCCTGGTGATTGTGCCGGCCAACGACCGGATTGAGGTCCGCTTCCCGGCCGCCGCCGAAGATGTCGGTACCGCCCGCTTCCGGGTGGCGGCAGTCAGCGGCTCGCACGCCGACGCTGCCACCGTGGCCCTGCCGGTCTACACGCCCGCCACCACCGAGGCATTCGCCACCTACGGGGTGATCGACGACGGCGTCATTGCCCAGCCGGTGCTGGCTCCCGAGGGCGTGTTCCCACAGTTCGGCGGGCTGGAAGTCAACACCTCATCGACCGCCCTGCAGGCTCTGACCGATGCCGTCATCTACCTGAACGACTACCGGTATGCCAGCTCCGACGCCCTGGCATCACGGATCCTGGCGATTGCCGCGCTGCGGGACGTGTTGGAAGCTTTCGAAGCCGACGGACTCCCACCCGCGGCCGAGTTGGATGCCCGGGTGACACAGGACATCGAGGACCTCTTGAGGCTGCAAACCGGCAACGGAGGATTCGCCATCTGGCGCCGGACCAACGAGACAGTTCCCTATCACAGCATTCAGGCCACCCACGCCCTGGTGGAGGCCAAAGCCAACGGCTACCCGGTGCCGGCCGAGGGCCTGCAACAGGCTCTGTGGTACCTCACCAACATCGAGGACTTCTATCCCTCCACCTACGGCCAGCAGACCAGGGACACCCTCAGCTCCTACGCCTTGCACGTCCGCAATCTGGCCGGCGACCGGGACTCCACCAAGGCCAACGCTCTGTATCGGCGAGCCGGCGACGGATTGGGCCTGGACGCGGTTGCCTGGCTGTGGCCGGTGGTGAGCGACGCGGGGATAGATGCCGAGATTGAGCGGCTGTTCCTGAACCGGGCCACCGAAACCGCCGGGGCCGCCACCTTCACCACCAACTACGGCGAAGACGCCTACCTGATCCTCCACTCCGATCGCCGCGCCGACGGCATCATCCTGGACGCCCTCATCGCCGAAGCCCCCGACAGCGACCTGATCCCCAAAGTCGTGTCAGGCCTGCTCGGCCATCAGACCCGGGGACGCTGGAACAACGTGCAGGAGAACTCCTTCATCCTGCTGGCGCTCAACAACTACTTCGACACCTTCGAGTCGACCACGCCCGACTTCGTGGCGCGGATCTGGCTTGGGGACCTGTACGCCGCCGAGCATGTCTTCGAAGGGCGGACCACCGACCGGGACGAGACGCTGGTGCCCATGGCGGAGCTGTTGGAGCAGACCGACGGGGGCGAGGCCGACCTGGTGGTCAGCAAGGATGGCGCCGGGCGCCTCTACTACCGGCTGGGCCTGCGCTATGCACCAGACGACCTTGACCTGGATCCTCTCGATCGGGGTTTCGTGGTCAAGCGCTCCTACGAAGCCGTCGACGATCCCGGAGACGTGACTCGCGATGCGGATGGAACCTGGCGCATCAAGCCCGGCGCCGAAGTGCGGGTGCGCCTGACCATGGTCGCCGACAGCCGTCGCACTCACGTGGCGCTGGTCGACCCGA
This sequence comes from Acidimicrobiia bacterium, assembly GCA_051011455.1. Classification (GTDB taxonomy): domain Bacteria; phylum Actinomycetota; class Acidimicrobiia; order Spongiisociales; family SHLN01; genus SHLN01. The sequence goes on from JBPCTX010000162.1 coordinate 7,607, forward strand.
TGCCGGCCGGCTTCGAAGCCCTCAACCCGGCGCTGGCCGTGACCCCGCCCATCCCCCAGGAGGAACTGGCCGACGAGGGATTCCGGTCCTTCATCTACTGGTGGTGGCAGTGGTTCGAGCATCAGAACCTGCGCGACGATCGGGCCGAAGCGTTCGCCTCGCTGCTGTGGGCCGGGACCTACGACTACACCTATGTGGCCCGCGCGACCACGCCGGGCACCTTCGTGGTACCGCCCACCAAAGCCGAGGAGATCTACGCCCCCGAGACATTCGGTCGCTCCGGATCCGACCTGGTCATCGTCGAGTCCCGCTGACGGGCTGGCCTTCGATTACACCGGGTAGGAAGCTTCGCCACTCACGGTGGTATCAGGTCCAACTATTGTGAATGGCAATGAGCGGTTCCATACTCCTCGGCCAGATCGGCAACCTGGTGATCATCGTGGTCGGCTACTCGATCGCCGCCTACGGAGCCTGGACCCTGCGCAGATGGTGGCGGTCGTAAAGACCACCCGCTCCGTCAAGAGAGATTGAACACCCTGGCGGCGTTCCCGCCGGAAATGGCAGCCCGGTCCTCGTCGGTCAGACCCTCGGTGCTGTTGATCAGCGCCAGCGGGTCCGTCTCGGCCATGTCGAACGGGAAATCCGTGCCCAGCATCACCCGGTCGACACCCACGATCTCCACCAGGTGCCGCAAATACAGTGGCTGGAACACCATCGTGTCGTAGAACAGCTGCTTCATGTAGTAGCTGGGCGGGTGGTCGGGGATGGCCGCCCTGGTCTCGGGCCGCACTTCCCAGGTGTGGTCGGCCCGGGAGGAGTAGAACGGCAGGTAGCCGCCACCGTGCAGCAAGACCAGCTTGACCCCCGGGTGCTCCTCGAATAGGCCGCTGAAGATCATCCGGGTGGTCGCCACCATCGTCTCGAGCGGGTTGCCGATGCAGTTGGTCAGAAAGTACTCGCCGAAGCGGTGGCTCTCGGGGTAGCCGTTCGGATGGAGAATGACCGGCACTCCTTTGGCCTCGACCGCCTCCCAGAAGGGTCGGAAACGCGCCTCATCCAGGTTGTGTCCGTCGACGGTGCCGCCGATCTGGAGGCCCTTGAACCCCAGCTCATCGACCGCCCGATCCAGTTCGGCAATCGCCAGGTCGATGTCCTGAAGCGGGACCGTGGCTCCCATCGGGACGAACCGGTCGGGGTTCTCTGTCGCCGCCGCCGCCAGCTTGTCATTCTGGATTCTGGCCGACTCGGCCGCCGCCGGTCCGGGCGCCCAGTAGAAGTACTCGGACACGAACGTGGCCAGGCCCTGCACATCGACCCCCATTTGGTCCATGTCTGCCAATCTCTCCGATGCGGTGGTGAGACGATCGACGATGGTGGGGAACATGACCTGGTTGTGGTCTTTGGAGTCCTGACCCATGAAGTAGTCGTAGGGCTCGTACTCGGGACGGCGATGAGCCTCAATGACGGCCCGGCTCTCAGGAGTGGCCAGGTGGCAGTGGATATCGATGGTCTTCATGGGTTCCGTTCTCTCGGTGGGCACGAAGACGATAGCGGTTGAGGAAGCACCTCGATCAACAAGTCGGGTGGCAGATGGCTCCCCGGCCTAGCCGGGCCCGGAGCCTGGTAGGGCTATGGACCATCGGACGCGGTCCGGTGTGATCTCCCCGAGGTTTCGAGCGCCGATGTTGGCCATGGTCAGAGAGATCTCGTCGTTGAGGATCTCCAGCACGCGTGCCAACCCGGCAGTGCCTCCGGCTGCCAGCCCCCAGCATTGGAGACGGCCGATGCCCACGGCTTTGACTCCCATGGCGAGGGCCTTGCACACGTTTGCTCCGCCGTTGAATCCTCCATCGATTGCGACGTCGACATCGCCGGATACTGCCGCCACGATCTCGTCAAGCACCTCCACAGGGCTGAGCTCGTGATCGACCATTCTTCCGCCATGGTTGGACACGAAGAGCCCGCCAGCCCCGCAATCGACCGCGGTCCGGGCGTCCTCGGCCGTCATCACCCCTTTGACGAAGACCGGAATGTCCGCCTGCCCGCACAACCACTCCAGGTCTGACCACGTGAACCGGCTCCGGAAAGACTCATCCCATCCGTGCTCCTCAAGACTCGGTGTGCCCCCCGACGGCGTTCGCCACCCGAACTCCTGCTCGAGGCTCTGATCACGCCGCCCGACGACAGGAGCATCGAGGGTCACGCAGATACCTGCGAATCGCGCCTGCCGGGCGTGAGAGAGGATGTCGGCCAGCCAGCTCCTGTCACCAGCCACATAGAGCTGGAAGAAGTGCCGTCCCGGGGCAGTGGCAGCCACCTCCTCCCACAGGGAGGTGGTGTGAATCGAACAAATTGCCGACGTTCCCAAAGCGGTGGCGGCGGTGGCGGCCGCCAGAGCGTCATCGTGGTCGTACAGGGCGAGGGCGCCAACGGGAGAGAGCATGACCGGGAAGGCCAACGGCACTCCCAGGAACGAGGAAGACGAGTCCACGTGACTGACATCAAGGCCAACCCGCGGAACCAGCGCCAGACTGCTCAGGACCAGTCGATTGCGCTCCACCGTTGCACCCTGACCGGCACCGGCCGCCGCCCAGGCGAAGGCGCCGGGGTCGGTGAGCTCACGGGCGCGGGCGATGACCTGGCCGATGGTCTTGAGCTCAGCCGGATCGATCGAGGCCGCCACTACCGGTAGTCCACCTCTACCAGCCGGCGCTCCCGGGCCGACCGGCCAATCGCCTCGCACAGCTGGGCACTTCGCAGGCCGTCCACCCCGGAGGCGTTCGGCCGACCCCCGCTCAAGACTGCATGAGTGAAGGCGGCCAACGACAACCGGTGGGCCTCGGGAGCGGGGTAGGCGGTCACGGTCTCGCCATCCTTCCCGAGTACGGACAGTTCCCCGTCGTTCCTCGAGCGTGTCAGCGCAGTCCCCACCATCCGCCCCTCCGAGCCGTAGATGGCGAAGTCGTTCTGCGGGCTGGCAATGGTTTCGTTGAGGTTGGCAGAGACGATCGCACCGTTGTCGAAGCGAAGCAGGACCAGCGCAAGCATCTCCACCTGGCCACTGCCCGGTGCCCGATCGAACATTGCCATCACTTCAATGGGCTCGGAATCGAGGATCACGCGCAGAAGATCGAGTCCGTGGATGCCGACGTTGTTGACCGACCCCAGCCCGGCCAGGGCGGGATCCGCTCTCCAGTTGTCGTAGTTTCTCGTCCCCGACCCCACTTCGAGATGGACGACCTTCACCTCTCCGATCATTCCCGCGGCGATCATCCGGGTGACATCGTGGACCCACGGAAGATGCCGGTAGTGGAAGTTCACCCCCAGCTCCACCCCCGCCTCGCGGCAGGCTCGCACGGCTTGCTCCGCTCCGGCCACGTCTATCGCCAGCGGCTTGTCGCACATCACATGCTTCCCGGCTCGCGCCGCCGCCACCACTTGATCCGCGTGCTGAGCGTTTGGTGTGGCAATGAAGACCGCTTCGACCGCCGGGTTGGCCAGCATCTCGTCGTACTCGGTGTAGGCGTAGCCGGCTCCGAACCTGGCGGCGAA
>JBPCTX010000163.1:0-4179 GCA_051011455.1 Acidimicrobiia bacterium
GGCGGTTTCAGCACCTCCTCGGAGTCGCTTGGTGGCTTCTCCGCCTACGCCCAATGGGTGGTTGTTGTGTTCATGATGCTGGCCGGCATGTCGTTCGCCCTCCACTACCGCGGTCTGCGCAATCCAATGGAATACACACGCGACGCCGAGCTGAAGATCTATGTAGCGGTTGTCGGGGCTGCCTCGGTGATTACGGCCATCGGCATCTGGGGCGGTGGAGTGGGTCAGACCATCCGGGATTCAGTGTTCACGGTGGTGTCGCTGGTCACCACGACCGGTTATGCAACCGCCGACTTCAACCTGTGGCCGGGGGCCCTGGTGATCATGGTGGTCGGCCTCATGTTCGTGGGCGGCATGGCCGGGTCGACGGCAGGGTCGGTGAAGACCTACCGGATCGGCGTGCTGACCCGGGCCTCGTTGGCCGATATCCGCCGGGTCATCCACCCCCGGGGCATCTTCCCGGTGCGGTTGGGCGGGAAGAAGGTTCCGGAGCCCATTGTCGAGTCGGTGCAGGCCTTCTTCCTCTTCTACATGTTCATCTTCATGACCGGCACGTTCGTGCTGGGCGTCTTCAGCTCGGCAATCGGACCCGACCTCGACTTTGTCAGCGCGGTGTCGGCCGTTGCATCGGCTCTCGGCAACATCGGACCCGGCCTGGGCGAACTCGGCCCCACGGCCACCTACGCCGAAGTCACCGCCCTGGGCAAATGGCTGCTGTCCGGGCTGATGATTGCCGGGCGTCTCGAGATCTTCCCCATCGTGCTGCTCTTCACCCGGGAGTTGTGGCGCAAGTAGGGGTTCCCGAACCTGGCCAGATGCGCTTCTATCCTCCGATCGCGAAGGGAGCTGCCAGGTGCGAATTGTCATTGCCGGATGCGGGCGGGTTGGTGGTGACCTGGCCAACCGGTTCGCCATCGTCGGTCACGACGTCTCGGTGATCGATTCCGACCCGGAAGCGCTGGATGCCCTGGGTTCGACCTTCAACGGCACCACTCACACCGGGCTGGCCTACGACGTGGATGTGCTGCGGTCCGCCGGGATCGAGCAGGCCGATGCCTTTGTGGCGGTGACCAGTTCGGACAATGCCAACCTGATGTCGGTTGAAGTGGCCAAGTCGGTCTTCAACGTTCCCCGGGTGTTGGCTCGACTGGACGATCCGGCCCGCGAGCAGGCCTATCGAGCCCTCGACATCAATTATCTGCCGGCATCTCGAATTCTGGCCAACGTCGCGTTCGAGTCGGTAGTCGACGAGGAGTTCCGGTTCCACATGACCTTCTCGGAGGGCGATGTCGAGGTGGTCGAGATGGTGATCGGCCCCCAGACCCGCGGGGTTACGGTCGGTGAGTTCGAGACTGAAGGGGAGGTGCGGGTGGCCGCCATCCGCCGCGGTCGCCAGATCCTTATCCCGACGGACCAGTCCGAACTGGAGTCGGGCGACCTGGTGGTGGGAGCGATTCGCTCGGGAGCGCGTGACCGGATCAAGCAGTACCTGGTGCGGGAGGACTGATGCGCTCAATCATCATCGGCGGCGGCAAGGTCGGCTCCTACCTGGCGCGAGTACTGGACCGGGGCGGCCACAGTGTGACGGTTATCGAGTCGGATCGGGCCCGGGCGGCCGCGGTCAGCGAAGCCACCAACGCCCTCGTTTTGCTCGGTGATGCGACCGACGTCAGGCTTCTGGAAGAAGCTGATGTGCATAGGGCCGACTGGGTCCTGGCCGTGACCGGCCGCGACGAGGACAACATCGTGGCCTGTCAGTTGACTGCCACTCTGGGTGCGCCCCGGGTGCTGGCGCGCCTGAATGACCCCAGGAATCGGAGCACGTTTGACGCGCTCAACATCCCGGTGGTGGCCGTCACGGATTTGATGGTGCAGGTCATCAGCCGCGAGGTGGAGACCGATGTCGGGGAGGCGGTTCAGGTAGCTCTGCTGGGCCGGGGCCGGGTCAGCCTGCTGGAGATCGAGATCCCGGATGGAGTAACCCCCAAGAAGGTCATCGATATGGACCTGCCCGACCGCACCATTCTGGTCACGGTGATGCGCGGCGACGAGGTGTTGGTTCCCGGTCCCTACACGGTGGTGGAGGCCGGCGATCGGGTGTTGGCGGTGACCAACCTGGAGAATGAAGGTGCGGTGCGGGAGACCTTGTGCAAGCTACCTTGACCGCCGGGGAATGCCGTGGCTGAAGACCGCAAGAGCGACCTGATCAGCGGTTTGATGAGCTTCGCCATCGAGGCGATCTTCATCCTCATCCTGGGTGTCATCGCCGCCCTCTTCGCGGTAGCGGCCGTCGCTCTGGTCGGCTGATGCTGCTCCGGCCTGAAGGCGACGACTTCCGCATCATCGGCATCCAGTTGGGCCGGATCGCCCTCGTGACCGCCCTGGCCGGAACCATCCCTCTGGTCTGGTCGATCTTGGGACGGGAGTGGGTGCCGGCCACCAGCTTCCTTTTGATGGTGGGGGTGCTGGCCTTGCTCGGGACGGCTTCCCGCTTCATCGAGGTGCAGCACCATCGTCTGGAGTGGAGCCACGGCATGGTGGTTGTCGCCCTCACCTGGCTGCTGGTTCCGGCCGTTGGTGCCATCCCGTTGGCCCTCTCCGGCCACTACGGGGCCTGGTTCGATGCCTACTTCGATGCCATGAGCGGGCTCTCAACTACGGGTTTGACCCTGATCCAGGACCTCGACCACCTGGCCCCATCGCTCAATTTCTGGCGTCACTTGCTGCACTTCCTCGGTGGCCAGGGCATCATCATCGCCGCCCTCACCCTGTTCACCGGCAGCGGCGGGACCACCCTCTATTACGGGGAGGCCCGGGAGGAGAGGATTCTTCCCAACGTGCGCTCCACGGCCCGCTTCATCTGGAAGGTGGCCGCCTACCACTTCGTCATCGGAGTCCTGGCCCTGGCCTCGGTCACCTTCTTCCTGCTGGGCTTCAGTGTCTGGCGATCGCTCTTCCACGCGGTCACCATCTTCTTCGCCGCTTTCGATACCGGTGGTTTCAGTCCGATGAGTACCTCAATCGGGTACTACCACTCGGCGGTGTTCGAGGCAGTGGCGGCGATCCTGATGGTGGCCGGTGCCATGAGCTTCGGGCTTCACTTCGCCCTGTGGCGCGGGCCCCGCCGGGCTGCTTTCAAGAACCTGGAGACCCGGACGATTCTGGCAACCGTCGCCTTCACCATGTTCCTCACCATGTTGGGCCTGGCCGCCGGTGGGATCTACTCCGACGCGGCCGGGATCGGCCGCCAGGGGTTCTTCCAACTGGTCTCGGCCCACACCGGTACCGGGTTCGCCACCATCGCCCCGGGCGAACTGGCCCTGTGGGGCGGCCTGGCGTTCGGGGGCATGGCCATCGCCATGTCCCTCGGAGGGATGGCCTCCTCAACGGCCGGGGGAGTCAAATCACTGCGGATCGGCCTGACGATTCGCAACCTCGTTCACCAGATTCGCCAGGTGCTGCTACCGGAGCGCGCCATCCAGTCGAGCACCTACTTTCAGAACGGAGTGCGCCGCTTCACTCCGGAACTGGGCCAGGCGGTGATGACCGTTTCACTGTTGTTTGTTGCCCTGTTCCTGCTCGGGACCGGCGTGGCCCTTGGCTACGGCTACGGACTGCAGGAGGCTTTGTTCGAGTCGGTTTCGGCCGGCGCTTCGGTCGGATTGTCGGTCGGGGTGACCGAGCCGACGATGCCGTTCTTGCTCAAGGTCACCTACGCGGTACAAATGTGGCTGGGACGGCTCGAGTGCATTGCGGTGTTCTCGCTGGTGGGGTTCCTGGTCGCCTGGGTGAGGGGGCGATGATGCGGCGGATCCTGGCACTGGTGGTCACGCTTCTGGCGATGGCGGTCCCGGCTGCGGCTCAGTCGGCCACTCCGGCAGAAGAGCTGATTACCGCCGGTGCCCGTTACGACGGAGCGACGGTGACGGTGGTCGGCGAACTGGTGGGCGACTTCGGAGTCCGGAACGACGGGACCGTGTGGACTCAGCTGAACGACGACTCATACGCCGAGCGTCCCCTGCGGGAGACCGGTACCCACGGTGAAGGCAACACGGGCATCGGCGTCAGGTTTGGGGCCGAGCTCGGCTTCGACCTGGAGGAGCCGGGCGGTTACCGCCTGCGAGGCCCGCTCGTGGCTGCCACCGGGGTCTGGCACCACCACGACCCGGATAGGGGCGG
>JBPCTX010000164.1:0-4896 GCA_051011455.1 Acidimicrobiia bacterium
CCGGCCCTCGACGTCGAACTGCGCAGCCTGTCCCTGACCGGATTCACCGAGGCCGACAGCGGGACGTTCGGAGAGCGACAGTTCAGGGCCCTCCTATCTGAGGGCGTGAGCTCAGCTCAGGCGTTGCAGGCCGCCACCGGATGGGGTGGTGACACCTATCGGGCTCTCTGGAATGGATCCGACATCGTGCTGGTCATCGCCTTTGAGGGCGACGAAGCCCGCGATGCCAGGGAACTGGCCGAGACTCTGGGCGGCTGGGCCACAGCGTCGCTTCGCGTCGGCGCCGGTCGCCCCGATAACACCGGCCTGGCCTTCGAGGGCGAGAACTATGCATTCGCGGCTCACCAGGACGAAGTGATGCTGGTTGTGATCTCCAGCAGCGCCGAAGCCGGTCGGGATGTTCGCAACATTTTCTGGCCCGAGTGGTAGGCGGGATCAACCGGTTCTGAGGGAGAGCGCGGCGCCGATTGGAGGCGGCGTGATTGAGGCTGGCAACTCGAGCACGACTCGAGCAGGTGAAAGTCGCACCACCCGCCGGGGCAGCAGCAGCCGAATGTCCGTGACCTCTCCGGCGGCTGTGACTCCCACCGCCCAGAGAGCCTCCCTCATGCCGAATCCGTGAACCGACGACCCCGTCAGGAGAAGACCGGACCCGTCCGTGGCGCCTCGAAGCCCCTTCCAGCGGGCCCGGAATCCGCCTGCGGCCTGAATCGGCGGCGACGTCCAAGTGCCGGAACTGAATACGACCTGCATATCGGCCAAGGTATTGGTTTCTGGTGAGGGGTGGAATAGCTGCGGTGAAGGGGCGTCGTAAGCTGCCGCCATGCCCGGAACCCTCGTCCTGTGCGCCACTCCGATCGGCAATCTCTCCGATGCCTCGCCGCGGTTGCGCGAGGCCCTGGCCGGAGCCGACGTCGTGTACTGCGAGGACACTCGACGCAGCCGCAAACTGCTCTCCGCATTAGGAGTGCAGGTCCCGCTCCGCAGCTACTTCGTCGCCAACGAGGACACTCGCTCCGATGAGCTTGGTCGGCACCTGGAGAGGGGAGAGACCGTGGCGCTGATCACCGACGCCGGTACACCGGCAGTGGCAGATCCCGGCCTGACGGCGGTGCGGGCCGCCATCGAGGCGGATGCCACCGTCACCGTCGTGCCCGGCCCGAGTGCGGTCACCGCGGCCGTTGCAGTGTCGGGGCTTCCCTCCGAGAGGTTCGTTTTCGAGGGGTTCCTACCGCGCAAACAGGAGGCTCGCCGTTCCCGCATCGAGGAGTTGGCCGACGAGCCCCGCACCCTGGTGTTGTTTGTGGCGGCGGCCCGGGCCGGAGCTGAGCTGGCAGCTCTGGCAGAAAGCCTGGGTGGGGACAGGCCGGCGGTTGTAGCCCGCGAGCTGACCAAGCTGCATGAAGAAGTGTGGAGAGGAACCCTGGCCGGGGCCGCCCACCATTACACAGCCGAGCCCCCGCGCGGAGAGCTCACTGTGGTTGTGGGCGGGGCGCCGGTGCGGTCCGGCAATATGGGCGATGCCGTTGCAGAGGTCGATCGCTTGACCGGCGATGGACTGTTGTTCAGCGAAGCCGTCAAGGCTGCGGCCGACATACACAGTGTGAGACGCCGGCAGCTCTATGAGACTGCCCGGCGTCTTCGTGATGGGAAGGGAAGCTCCTAGTGGCTTCCGTTCGACAGCTCGGTGCTGCAGTCGGGGCATATGCCCTTTCCGTGGAAGGCCCGGATGGTCTCCGTTGAACCACAGAAAGTGCAGGTCGCTTCAAGTTTCCGCATGCTGATGTTTTCGCCGTCGACCCATATGGTCAACTGGTCACCCTCGCGGATATTGAAGAGTCGTCGTGTCTCGGCGGGGATGACAACCCGGCCGAGATCATCCATCTTGCGGACGATACCGGTGTCCATTCATACCTCTCTATACCGTAGACCCCCCACAGTGGATCCAGCTTACCCATCGAGCCAGCCGCGTACGGTGTTCACGTCGGCCACTCCGCTGGGAAGGTCGGAGCGCCACTAGCCTCGTATGCACTCCATGTATATAACGACTCCGATCTATTACGTCAACGATGCGCCTCACATCGGCCACGCCTACACCACGGTGGTCGGCGACGTGCTCAGTCGTTTCCACCGGTTGGCCGGGCGCGATGCCTGGTATCTGACCGGGACCGATGAGCACGGCTTGAAGGTTGCCAGGGCAGCTGAGAAGCAGGGCCTCACTCCACAGCAACTGGTCGATGACATCAGTACCCGCTATCGGGATGTGTTGTCTCTGCTGGAAATCTCCAACGACGACTTCATTCGCACCACGGAAGAACGTCACCGGGTCGGTGTCCAGGCCTTCCTGCAGAGACTGTATGACAGCGGGGACATCTACCAGGATCGCTACGAAGGCCTCTATTGCGTCTCATGCGAGGACTACTACAAGGAAGAGGATCTGCTGGAGGGGGGCCTGTGTCCCATCCACCAGCGTCCAGTCGAGCACTACAGCGAGGAGAACTACTTCTTCCGCTTGTCCAAGTATGGGGATGCGTTGTTGGCTCACATCGAGGCCAATCCCGAGTTCGTCTTTCCCCGCGCCCGACGCAACGAGGTGGTGGGGTTCATCAACCAGGGGCTGGAGGATTTCTCGATCAGTCGGGCGTCGCTGAAGTGGGGGATCCCGATCCCGTGGGATGAGGACCAGGTGACCTACGTCTGGGTTGAGGCGTTGATGAACTACGCCACGGCGGCCGGATTCGGACAAGACGATGCCCTCTTCCAGAAGCGGTGGCCGGCCACCCACCTGGTGGGCAAGGACATTCTGCGCTTTCATGCCGTGATCTGGCCGGCGATGCTGCTGGCCGCCGGCCTGGAGCCGCCCCGTCAGGTAGTCGCCCACGGCTGGCTGCTGGTGGGGGGCGAGAAGATGTCCAAGACCGCTCTCAATCAGATCGCTCCCGATGAGCTGGTCGACACCTTCGGCGTGGATGGGTATCGCTATCACTTCCTGCGTGACGTCTCCTTTGGCCCGGACGGCAACTTTTCCTGGGAGGCCATGGTCGACCGCTTCAATGCCGACCTGGCCAATGACCTGGGCAACCTGGCCAATCGGGTGCTGAATATGGTTGATCGCTACCGGGATGGCACTGTGATTGCGGTCTCCGGAAGCGAGGAGTCCGACCAGGTGCTGCAGACGGCTGCAGCCGGAGCCTTGAACGCTCTCGAGGGGTTCGCCGCCTACCGGTTCAACGAGGCACTGACCGACATCTGGCGCCTGTTTGGAGCCGCCAACGCCTATGTGGAAGAGAACGCACCCTGGGCGCTGGCCAAGGACCCGGCCAGGGCGGGTCGGCTGGATGAGGTACTGAACGCGCTTCTCGAGTCTCTCCGGGTGGGCGCCATCCTGATTTCTCCCGTAATGCCGACCGCGGCCGACCGCTTGTGGACACAGCTGGGGCTGGCGGGTAGCCCGGCCGCGGCCCCTTATACATCGACCGCCCGCTTTGGTGTCTTCCCGGAAGGCGCGACTGCCCGCGGTGAGCCACTGTTTCCGCGCATCGAAGAGAGCTGAGGGATCCGATGTGGGTCGACTCCCACTGCCACCTGCAGCTGGCTGAGGCTGAGCCGCGGGAGCTGCTTGATCGAGCTGGCCAGGCCGGGGTGGGTTGGATAATGGTCCCGGGGATCGATTCAGTTTCTTCGGCGGCTGCCCAGCGGCTGGCCGCGGCAGATGATCGCGTCAAGTGGGCTGCGGGGCTGCACCCGCATGACGCCTCCCGTTGGCCGGCCCAGGCAGACCGCATAATCGAGCTGGCGGCCGAGGCCGACGCCATCGGGGAGGTCGGCCTTGACTTCTACCGGGGTTTGTCGCCTCGCGGCGTGCAGTTGGAGGTGCTCCGGGCTCAGATCGAGCTAGCCGAGGAGCACGATCTCCCGTTGATCGTTCACTGCCGCGATGCGTTCGCGGCTCTCTTCGAGGTGCTGGAAGACACCGGAGCCGGGCCCCGGACCGTTCTGCACTGCTGGACGGCCGGGCCGCGCTGGACCAAGCGATTCCGAGACCTCGATGCCACCTTCTCATTTGCCGGGCCTCTGGCATTCGAGAACGGCGACACGGTCAGACGCGGGGCGGCCGAGGCCCCGCCTGAGCGGACGATGGTGGAAACCGACACGCCGTTGCTCTCGCCGCCTCCGCATCGTGACGAACAGAACCAGCCGGCCAACGTGGTGCTGATCGGAGAGGCGCTGGCCGGGGTGTGGGGAGTCCCGGTTGCGGACGTCGAGCGGTCCACCACTGCCACCGCCGAGCGAGTGTTCGGTGGCTGACGGCGCCCAGGGCCGGTCCGAAATCGTCGGGCTACTGAAGCGGCACGGTGTCCAGCCGGCCCGGCGGCTGGGGCAGAACTTCCTGGTGGATCCCAATGTGATCCGCAAGATTGTCGGAGTAGCCGAGGTCGGTCCCGGTGACCGTGTGCTCGAGGTCGGAGCCGGCACCGGCACCCTCACCCGCGAGCTGGCCGCTACCGGCGCGAGAGTCGTGACCTATGAGCTGGACCATCGCCTCCGTCCGGTCCTCGACGAGGTCTTGGCCGGCCTGACCAACGTCGAAGTGCGGTACGAGGATGCGGCTTCTGCCGACTTCGCAGGCGACGGGTGGACGGTGGTTGCCAATCTCCCGTACTACTTGTCCACCACGCTGCTGTTGGACTGGTTGCAGGCTGGACCCGAGCCAGGCCGTTTTGTCGTGATGGTGCAACGCGAGGTGGCCGACCGGTTGGCGGCCGGGCCCGGATCGCGCACATACGGGATTCCGAGTGTTATCGCCCGGCTATACGGGACGCCTTCGCTTGCGTTCCGGGTGCCGGCCACGGTCTTCTACCCGCAACCTGAAGTGGAATCGGCGGTGGTCGAAAT
>JBPCTX010000165.1:0-4441 GCA_051011455.1 Acidimicrobiia bacterium
ACACGGTCGGACGTGGGGTCGGCGAGGTCTTCCTTGATGGCTTCGAGGGCAGCTCTGGTTCCGAACATCTGATTGAGAGTTGGGAAGCGAGCGAAGGCCTCTCTGAGTGCGGGCGGTCCCGTCAGGGACATCTCCTCGACGGCCTGTGGGAGAGAACGTCCAGCCTGGATGCCGGCCGCCAGGTCCCTCAGACCGTCCGGCCACGCCTGCACCGTCTCGGCCAGCCGGCGGGACCGCTGTCGGCTGAAGTAGGCACGGGGGAGTAGGGCAATGACGAGGGCGGGAACCGCGGCCACGACCCACGCCCCGGCGATTGCCCACGTGAATCCGAACCCCAGCAGTCCCACGAAGATCGAGCCGGCCCAGAACTGGCGGGGAGAGAGGTCGAGGCCGGCCTGGATGAGCCATTGCTGGTGTCCTCCCGTTTCGACCGCCTCCGGTGTCTTGCTGCGGGAGAAACGGGGGCCGCGTCCGGTTAGATGGCCCGCGGCCAGATAGGCGAACACGCCGGTGGCGAAGGCAGCTAGAAGACTCATATCGCGGGCATGCGCCGACCCTCGAGGATCTCGCGCAGGTCCAGGTTGCCGGGGAGGGATCGTTCGATCATGCGGGTTGTTGCCGAAGGTGGTAGCGCCCCTGTCCATTGCAGGGGATCCCCTATTGAGTCCCGGACGAACAGCGGCTCGGTGGTGAAGTCATCTCCCATGGCGGGGACCACCGCCAGGATCTCCATTACCTGCCTCCGCAGCCCGTCGGCACCGTCGGGCGGGATGGCGTCGCGGTCGAGGTGGACCACCACGTCGATAGTGGTTGAGAAGACCTTGCGAACCACCGGCTCGGCCACGTTCTCCCCCGCCATCATCGCCGCGTTCACCAGAGCGTTGAGGGCGTCCCGGGCCGAATTGGCGTGCACAGTGCAGGAGAATCCGCAGCCGGCGTTGGCCGCCCGTGTCAACTCAAAGGCTTCAGCTCCTCTCACCTCACCAACCACGATGCGATCGGGCCGCATGGCCAGAACCACCTTTACCAGATCTCGCATTGCCACCTCACCCGAGCGGTCGAGCGATGGCGGTCGGGCTTCGTAGTAGGAGCCGTGCACGATGGGTACCGACAACTCCCGCACTTCCTCAACCGCCCGGATGCAATGGGTGGGGGGCGCGGCAGCTACCAGAGCGGACAGAAGAGAGGTCTTGCCGGCACCGGGCGGTCCCGACAGAAGGGTGCTGGCGTTGGTTTGCATGAGAGCCCACAAGAAGCCCGCGGCGCTGGGAGGCAGGGACCCGAGTTGGATCAGCCCGGCCAGCGTCTGGCGTCGCAGCGCATACCGCCGGATGGTGGCAGACAGCGAGTCGGCGACCGGAGGTATCACGGCGGTAAGCCGGGCCGATCCATCCAACACCCTGGCTTGAACGATCGGGTTGGCAGTGTCGAGATGCCGGTCCGTCTCTCCGAGGAGTCGGTTGACTACATGGCGGTTTTCGTTCTCGGTGGTCGGTTCGGTCACCCCCTGGAGCCGGCCGCTGCCGTCGATGTAGGAGACCCGTGAACCCTCGATGAAGATCTCCTCGATGTCAGTCCGCCCAAAGAGCGGCGTGAATGGCCCGTAGTCGGTGATGGCACTAACAACCCGTTTCACCATCTCCGCAGTGTCTGCCAGGGCCCGGCCGTGACCGAGATGGGCCCGGCGCTGGTAGTCCTTCACTGCACCCGAGACGACCTTCTTGACGTCATCCGAGTCACGTCCCGGATCTAGACGGAGATCCTCGACAGTGGCGGCTGCCGCCTGACGGATCAGCTCGTAGGCGGTGGCGGTCATCGCCTGCTCCCGATCCGTCGTCTTCGATTGACGGGGGCTGCGGTGAGGTTGCCGACCGCGGAACTGATCGCCCGCGAGAACCCGGTGCGAGGGGCCGGTCTTCCGTCCCAGGCCGCTTTGGCCAGCTTGGCCTCCCAGGGAGCAAAGGTGACCGAGGCCGTGTCAAACACCGCCGCTATCTCCTGCCGGATCTCGGCCCTTGCGAACTGGCCATCGGCGAAGCGGTTCACGATCACGTGCAGGGCGGCGCTGCCCAACAGGTTCCTGGTGTCGGCCAGCCACTCGACCACCCTGCCGACCCCGAGCGGCGAAGGATCGGCCACCAGGACGGCATCATCGGCGGCGGCGAGAATCAGGCGGCCGACCCCGAAACGACCGTCACCGGGAGCACCGGTGTTCGCTGGCTCCACCATCGAGGAGATGTTGACGACTACGACATCGGTGGTATCGGCCAGGCCGGTCACAACGTCCAGCACATTCCCGGACCGGAGGTCCAGCCAGTCGCGGGCGTTTGGCAAGCCCGGCAGGATGGTGAGGTGGTCTCGATAGTGGTGGAGGGCATCAGCGATGGCGCCTTCCCGATGCTGAACGTTGTCCATGGCCGTTCGGATGTTGGGATGGAGCGGCAGATCCAACCGTTGAGCTACCCCGGGAGCCACGTCGTCGGCGTCAACCAGGCAGACGTTCGGTCCGCGTGCGGCCAGGTCGGCCGCAATCGCGATGGCAGCTTCAGTGGCGCCGACGCCTCCGCCTGCCCCACCCACGGTGACGATGCGGCCGGTGGTTGTCTTCTCGCCGGCGGCTCCCCGTTCATTCAGCTCCGCCACCAGGTCGGCAAACTCCTCGTCCATCGCTCGCTTGGCGGCCAGATCGGAGATCAGAGCGATGAACTCTTCTGGCTCGGCATCGGCTTCGATGACCGCGTCTACGCCCAGTTGGTTCAGCCGGTTCTCGCCGGCAGCCTCCTCAAAGACGCCCAGAACCTTGCGGTCCCTGCGTTGGACTTGATGCACGAGGTGGGCGCTCAGGAAGGAAGTGACGTCATCCACCACCAGCACGTCGTAGCTCTCCTCAAGGGCCTGCTCTGGATGCATCACACGCACCCGGACCCGGGCGCCGCCGTGGTCGGCGACGAACCGGTGCAGGCTGAGCGCCCACTCTCGACCAGAGGCGGCGATTGCTATCGATGACTCCCTCATGGCCCGACGTCGGCGGGGTCGACAGTGACGGTGCGACTGCGCGGGGGGTCGGCTCCGGTGGAGCGGACCAGCGAAATTGATCCGGCCGCCTGGGCCGAAGATATCTCGAGGGCAGTTCGGTCATCAAGGCTGAGCACGATCAGAAGATCGTCACCCACGTCGACCGCGGAGCTCTCGCCGGTGACCGAGATGACCTCCACTCCGGCTGCAACATAGAAACTGTGGGTGTCGACCGTGGCGATCACGTCCACGACGTCCCGAGCGGTGATCCGGCCACCAGCGGCCTGAGCGGCGTCGAGTTCCAGCGAGAACTCGCGCATGATTGACCCGGTACCCGGCGGTCGCAGATCTGAGCGGCGAACTGGTTCGCCGGCCGCGAGGGGCCGGGCCGCCACCGACCCGTACAAGGAGGAGACGTCCGCCCCCGTGATCAGCCCAGGTGCCAGGTCACCGGCGTCGGCGATCGCGACGGTGGTGAGCGTTGCCTCGCTCAGGGTGGTGCCGGCGGGTATCGAAGCCGCCGCGATGGCTACTTCGATCTGGTCGGCGCTGGAGCGGAGGAAGGCCAGGTTGAGGAGGATTGCTACCAGGCCGGCCAGGATCATGACTAAATGCCCTATGGAAAGCCGGCTGAGGAGAGAGCGGCCGGGTGCCGGTGGCGGCGCCTCTGTCTCAGTCCGCCGCGTGGCGGAATCGGTCAGCGCCATACCCCTCTCCCCTCTGCCCCGGCCTGCCGGCCCAGGGCCCGCTAGCCCAAGCGAGAACTGCGAATGGCCTGACCCCGTGTGGAGGAGTTGCCACCACAATTACTGGAAGGAGCATACATTGCTAACGACCCTCTTGTCACATAGAATCCTGCAATACGAGGTAAAACTGTGCCAGACGAATTCCCGCCCATTCTCGACACCGCCATGGCGGCCGAATTGCTGAGCATGAATGTTGACGTGGTTCGGCGCATGGCACGGGACGGTGAGTTGCCCGCCTACCGCTTCCCCGGGGCCCGTGCTTTCCGTTTCTTCCGCGATGAGCTCATCAAGTCTGTGCGGAGTTTCCCGGTGCACGACGACATTCCCGAGGAGGAATCGGCCGCCTCTCAGATCTAGGGAAGCGCTCTCACCCAGGCGATGTCCTTGAACATGATGGCGAGTTCGCTTCCGTCGCTGTCGGCCAGGATGAGGTGATCCCGTCCCACGGCCGCAATCGGCCCCGACGCCTCCAGGTCGTGGGCGGGGGCCCAGATTTCGATGCTTGAGCCCTCCATCTCGTATTCGAGCAGTCGTGCCCGTAGCGTGCCCGATCCAGGCCGGGGAGTGCGCCCGCCCTCGGTGGCCCGTGCTTCCACGCGAACTGCGACTCCGGACCGGAGGTTGACGTCGACCCGGCCGCCCGCAGTTTCCAACGAGGCCAGCCGGCCCCGGGCGAAAGT
>JBPCTX010000166.1:0-3710 GCA_051011455.1 Acidimicrobiia bacterium
TCGGCGCGCAAGGAGACGGTGTGACGCAAACCACGATCACGGGTGTGTGGGCTCGGGAGATTCTCGATTCCCGGGCGAACCCCACGCTCGAAGCAGAAGTCACACTCGCAGATGGCAGCTTCGGGCGGGCTGCGGTCCCGTCAGGCGCCTCGACCGGCTCCAAGGAAGCAATTGAGCTGCGGGATGGCGGTGACCGGTACCTGGGCAAAGGTGTGACCCTGGCCGTCGCCAACGTCGTCGAGACGATCGGTCCTGAACTCATCGGGATGGACGCCACTGACCAGGAAGCGCTGGACCAGAAGATGCGCGACCTCGACGCCACGCCCAACAAGGCCGACCTGGGCGCCAATGCCATTCTCGGCGTGTCGCTGGCGGCATCGAGAGCCGCGGCCGCCTCACTGGGGATCCCTCTCTTTAAGTACCTGGGCGGCCCGGCCGGTCGGGTCTTGCCGGTTCCTCTGCTGAACGTGCTCAACGGTGGCGCCCACGCCGCCAACTCCGTCGACATCCAGGAATTCATGCTGGTCCCGGCGGGCGCTCCCACTTTCTCCGAGGCCCTCCGGTGGGGAGTCGAGATCTACCACACCCTCAAACGAGTGCTCAGCGAGCGCGGGTTGGCAACCAATGTCGGTGACGAAGGCGGATTCGCTCCCGACCTTGCCACGAACCGCGAAGCGCTCGAGCTGTTGACCGAGGCGATTGAGACCGCCGGGTACAGCCCGGGTGAGGATGTTTCCCTCGCTCTCGACGTTGCCGCCAACGAGCTCTATGCCGATGGCACCTACACCCTGGAGGGGGAGGGGCGGTCTCTCACAACGTCAGAGATGGTTGATTACCTGGGTGAGCTGATCGGCGCCTTTCCGCTGGTGTCGGTGGAAGACGGATTGGATGAGAGTGACTGGGATGGTTGGAAGCTGTTCACCGAGAAGAACGGCTCACAGGTGCAGATCGTCGGCGATGACCTATTCGTGACCAATGAGGAGATCCTGCAGCAGGGGATCTCGGAGGGCGCCGCCAATGCCATCCTGATCAAGGTGAACCAGATCGGTTCTCTGTCCGAGACTCTCCACACCATGGCTACTGCAGACTCGGCCGGCTACAACCGGGTCGTGAGCCATCGCTCCGGCGAGACCGAGGATTCGTTCATCAGCCATTTGGCAGTCGGCACCAATGCCGGCCAGATCAAAACCGGTGCTCCCGCCCGCAGTGACCGTGCCGCCAAGTACAACCAACTGCTCAGGATCGAGGAGCGGCTTGGTGATCAGGCCCGCTATGCCGGTTGGGGGGTCTATCGGTGACCAGGCGTCGGATCCCGATGCTGGCGACGACACTCGTCTTCTTCCTTGCCGTCATGTTGGTGGGGCTGGTGCCGTTCAAGCAGATCCTCGGCCAGCGTGATGCGGTTGCCGACGCAGAGGACCGCTTGGCTGCCCTCGAGCAGACGAATGCCCGGTTGGAGGACGAGATCGTTGCTCTCGAGACCCCGGTCGAAATAGAACGCCGGGCCCGGGAGGACTTCGGGTTGGTTCGTCCTGGTGAGGTGGCCTACATCGTCGTCCCGACAGATCCCGTGGCGGAGCCCGAGCCAGAGACGGTTGAGCCCTCCAAGAGTTGGTTCGACTCGGTGGTGGATTTCTTCACCGGCCGCGACGGAGGGTGAACGACCAGGCCGTCATTGCGTCCCAGATCGGCCGACCGCTGCGCGCCCGAGCCGAGGTTGTAGTCCGCTGCCACCTCGATCTACCGGTTGTGACGAAGGTGCCTCCGGTCCTGGATGACGGGACGCCCTTCCCAACGCTGTACTGGCTGTCCTGCCCACTGGCGGTCCGGCGAGTCGCCCGGTTGGAGTCAGCCGGGGCGATCGCCCGTATCGAGTCCTTTGTCGGCAGCAACTCTGAACTCGCGAGTGCTGCTGCCGCAGCGGACGAACGGTATGCGGCCACAAGAGCCGCGGCTGTACCGGAAGGAGCCTCGCCGGAACCGGCTGGCGGGGTGGGGGGAAACAAGGGTGCCGGAATCAAGTGCCTGCATGCCCACTACGCCGACTCTGCCGCCGGCAATCACAACCCGATCGGTGAGATAGTCCGACCCTTCGTCGAGCCGCTCGATTGCCTGCAACAGTGCGTTCGCGAAGATGATGGTGTGGAACGCAACCCTGATTGGAGAGAGCCGTGACCAGGGTCGGGGCCATCGACATCGGAACCAACTCGATGCGGCTCTTGGTGGCCGATGTGCAAGACGGTGGTGTCCAGTGGCTCGACCGGCGTACCACCGTCACCGGGCTGGGAGTCGGCGTGGACGAGGCCGGGCGGCTGTCCGAGGATGCCATCTCCCGTACCGTCGACGTTCTGGCCGGGTATGGCTCGGCTCTGGCCCGGGCAGGCGTGAGGGGGCGGCGGGCGGTGGCGACTTCGGCCACGCGGGACGCCGCCAACCGGGAGGAGTTTCTCGATCGGGCTGAAGCGGCACTGGGTATCCGCCCTGAGGTGGTGTCCGGCGAAGAGGAAGCATCGCTGGCCTTCATCGGGGCCACCCGTGCGGTGTCCGGTCCGGGCCCCTACGCCGTGATCGACATCGGTGGAGGATCAACTGAGTTCGTGTTCGGGATCGAGCAGATCGAATACCGCCACAGCGCCGATATCGGATCGGTTCGACTGACGGACCGGGTGCTATCCGATCGCCCGGCGCCCGAGAATCAGCTCGCGGCAGCCCGGGACGTCACGGCCGACATCCTGGCCGGCGTCACTCTGCCGGAGACCCCCGGAACGGTGATCGGTGTTGCGGGCACCTTCACCTCTTTGTCGGCCATTGACCAGGACTTGCCGGCCTATGACCCCGGCCGGGTCCATGGCAGCAGCCTTACCTCGACCCGTGTGGCCGAGCTTGTTCTGTATCTGGCAACGTTGTCGGCGTTCGAGACGGCGGCGATTCCCAGTCTCGATCCGGCTCGTGCCCCCGTGATCCTGTCGGGAGCTGTGGTGGCCGAGGAAGCCCTGCGCCGGGCAGGGGCAGCCCAGGTCCATGTCTCCGAGCACGACTCACTGGACGGCATTGTGCTCGGTCTGGCTGCCGACGGGCTCTGAATTCTGCTCAACTTGTCGGTCTCTGGTGACGAAGAGGTGGGATGGCGCAGAACAAAGTTGTCCTGGTAATCGACGATGTACAGAGTGTGCTCCAGCTGATCAGGGGATCGCTCATCGACCAACCGGTTGATGTTGTCACCTCGATCGACGGCGGATCCGGACTGGCGCTCGCCCAGGAGATCAAGCCCGACCTGATCCTCCTCGACCTGGCCCTTCCGGTTATGGATGGGTGGGAGGTTCTCGACACGCTCCGGGCTGATCCGGCCACGGCAAGCCTGCCGATCGTGATCGTCACTGCCCACGGTGACTCGGACACCGCTGCTCGAGCCCGGGAAGCGGGCGCCGACGGTTTCATCTCGAAGCCCTTCCGACCCGCCGAACTCCGTCGCACCATCGACGAGCATCTTTCGGAGGAGTCGGCAGCCTGAGCCACGTCGTAACCGCTTCGCGGTTGCGCGGCCTCCAGCTTTCGGCCAAGCCGGCTTTCGGCTTTCAGCTGTCAGCTTTCAGCCAGAGGGTTCACCTGGTCTCCTCGTGCTGGTTTGCTGGGGGGTTGTGGGCGGTCTTCTGTCTGACTGGTGACTGGTGACTCTCTGGCTGATGGCTGATGGCTGGTGACGCTCTTGC
>JBPCTX010000167.1:0-5026 GCA_051011455.1 Acidimicrobiia bacterium
CCTTCCCCTCATGGGAAGGAAGAAGACGGGCCGATGCCGGATGCCGGATACCCGATGCCGAGCACGAAGACGCACAGCGGCAGCAACGTTCTGGCTGAAAGCTGAAAGCTGAAAGCTGAGGGCTGACTGCTGATGAGCTGACAGCTGACAGCTGACAGCCGGCTGCTACTCCTCCTCCACTACCGCCGCTGCGTCGCCCTCCGGGTCGGTGATTGGGAGCGTCGGCTTGCTTCTTGGTAGTAGGAAGAAGATCAGCAAGGTTCCGGCGGCCAGAGCCACTGCGGCCAACGCCAGCCAGGCCCAGCGGCCACTGTCGTCGGCGGGGGAATCGGAGCCGAAGGTTGTGTGAAGCAGGTCGGGGTCGAGGCCGAGATCGAGCAGTGACACAGTCGGAGATATGACCACCTCATCCGCCTTGCCGATCTCGAAGAGCACCGCCCGGTTGACCGGAACCACCGTGAAGGACGCCGAGTAGCGGCCCTCCGTAGACGGTCCGAGTGGGAAGGTCTCCTGTCCATCGGGGTTCAAGAGATGGACTACGACGTAATCGGCCTCGAAGCCAGCATCGACTTCCACCTCGATCGTCACAACGATGTAGGTGCCCTCCTCAACCGCAGAAGCCGTCGCCTCCCCGAGCGGGGGTGTCAGGGTGGTGGCAGCCAGGACGGCCAGCAAGACTGCGGTCATGGGGCGACGTTAGCCAACACTCTGCCCCCGACTACCGTATCGGCGATGCCACGCACACTCTTCGACAAGATATGGGACGACCACGTCATCCGGAGCGCTCCGGGCGAGCCCGACTTGCTCTACATCGACCTCCACCTGGTCCACGAAGTCACCTCACCCCAGGCCTTTGAGGGCCTTCGGATGACCGGGCGCTCGGTGCGCCGGCCCGACCTCACTCTCGCCACCATCGACCACGGGGTGCCCACCATCGGCCGGGAGCATGGCATTACCGACCCGCTTTCCCGCCAGCAGATCGACGCCCTCATCGCCAACTGCGAAGAGCAGGGCATCACCCTGTACGGCCTAGACGACCCGCGCCAGGGAGTGGTTCACATCATCGGACCGGAACAGGGCATCACCCAGCCGGGGATGACCATTGTGTGCGGCGACAGCCACACCTCGACTCACGGCGCGTTCGGTTCTTTGGCATTCGGGATCGGGACCTCCGAAGTTGAGCACGTGCTCGCCACCCAAACCCTGCCGCAGGCAAGACCCAAGGCAATGGCAGTGAACGTCACTGGAGAACTGCCCGCCTGGTCGACGGCCAAGGACGTCATCCTGGCCATCATCAATCACATCGGAGTCGACGGCGGGACCGGCCATGTGATCGAGTACCGCGGCGACACAATTGCAAACTTGTCGATGGAAGGCAGGTTGACCATCTGCAATATGTCAATCGAAGGAGGGGCCCGGGCCGGGCTGGTCGCGCCCGACGAGACCACCTTCTCCTATCTGAAGGGCCGCCCCCAGGCCCCGTCGGGCGACGACTGGGACGCAGCCCTGGAGTACTGGCGGGCTCTCCCAACTGAGGACGGAGCCGTGTTCGACTGGGAGGTGAGCCTGGCCGCCGGCGAGATTCCCCCCTATGTCAGCTGGGGAACCAACCCCGCCCAATCCTCCACCGTCGACGGTGCTGTCCCCGCCCCCGGCGACTTCAGCGATCCGGCCGAGCAGGAGCACACCGCCCACGCCCTCCGCTACATGCAACTGGAGCCCCACACCCCCATCACCGACATTGCCATCGATCGTGTTTTTCTGGGGTCGTGCACCAACGGCCGCATCGAAGACCTCCGGTCGGCGGCCGCGGTCTTGAAAGGCAAACAGGTTCACCCCGAGGTGCATGCCATGGTGGTGCCCGGCTCCGGGTTGGTGAAGTTGGAGGCCGAATCCGAAGGGCTGCACGAAGTCTTCACTGAGGCCGGGTTCGCGTGGCGCGACGCCGGATGCTCAATGTGCTTGGGGATGAACCCGGACATCCTGCAGCCGGGAGAACGTTGCGCCTCCACCTCCAATCGCAACTTCGAAGGCAGGCAGGGTAGAGGGGGTCTCACCCACCTGGTCAGTCCGGCCATGGCTGCGGCCGCGGCAGTGGCGGGCAGGTTCGTCGACGTGCGGGAATGGACCGACTGATGGAACCGGTACGTCACATCCGGGGAACGATGGTGCCGCTGATGCGCTCGCACATCGACACCGACCAGATAATCCCCAAGCAGTTCCTCAAGCGTGTGGAACGGACCGGATTCGGCCCGTTTCTGTTCTACGACTGGGCCATCGATGCCGAAGGCGAGCCCAGGCCCGATTTCGTGTTGAACCGGCCGGAGTATCGCTCCGCCTGCGTGCTGGTCAGTGGTCCCAACTTCGGATCCGGTTCCTCCCGCGAGCACGCTCCCTGGGCGCTATTGGATGCGGGCATCCAGGCAGTGATCGCTCCCTCCTTTGGGGACATCTTCCGCATCAACAGCCTCAAGAACGGCCTGCTCCCGATCATCCTCAGCGACGAGGACGTTGAGCGATTGGCAAGCCTGGCAGGCGACCCACCGGCCGAGGTCCACATCGACCTTGAGGCTGGAACCGTGACGGCCGGGGGTGAGACCGTGACATTCTTCATCGACCCTCACGTCAAACACTCGTTGCTCAACGGTCTCGACGACATCGACATCACACTGGAGAGCGAGTCGGACATCTCCACCTTCGAAACCACCAGACCGGGGTTCAAGCCGAGCCTGGTATGAAGCGCCTGCTGATTGCCGCAGTCGTGCTGGCAGCCTGCACCGGTGGCGATGACGACGCCGGTTCGACCACGACCATCGACGCTCCCCGTCCCCCGTCGACAACAACCACGACGCTCCCACCGCTAGGCGCAGTGGAGGTAACCCTCTCCGAGGTAGAGGGCGCCGCCGCCTTCGGAGCCGAGGTGCAAGTAGGTGACACTGTTCGGCTAACTCAGGGCAACTCCGAGGTCATGATGGTGCCGATCGGTCAGACCGTGACGCTAGAGATCAGCTACGTGGTCGACGACCAGATGGTGGAGCCCTCCTGGACGCAGGAAGTCGAGGCGGCCGAGGACGGAAGCACCACTCTGACCATCGAACAGCCGTGGCGACGGACCGTGCCGGCGGCGGATCCGATCGTGCTGGGCTGGCAAGCCTTCGGCACAGTGGAGCGCTACCTGGACGAGCTGGACGCAGCGCCCGGCCTGACGGTGACCTCACCAAGGTGGTGGAGCCTGGATGAGGAAGGCTTTCTGATCGGCGAACCGGATCCTGAGTTCGTAGCCACCGCACACGAGTTGGGCCTGGAAGTGTGGCCCTACGCCGGCAACGCCTTCGACCCGACCCGGACTCGCCGGGCCCTGGCCTCTCCTCAGCAGCGCAAATTGCTGGCGGCTCAGCTATCGGGTCAGGCCCAGCTGGCCGGAGCCGACGGGGTCAACATCGACTACGAGTCCTTCAGCACCGTTGATCGGGACACCTTCGTGGACTTCGTTGCCCAGCTCACCGAGTTCGTCCATGGCTGGGGTGGCGTGGTCTCGGTCGACATCACGGTTCGGACCCGCGACTTCGCCACTCTTCCGGAAGCCACCTACGACATATTCGATCGACGGGCTCTGGCCGAGGCCTCCGACTACCTGGCGCTCATGGCCTACGACGAGTACACCACCGTCCGCCCGGCAGGT
Source organism: Acidimicrobiia bacterium (assembly GCA_051011455.1). Lineage (GTDB taxonomy): Bacteria > Actinomycetota > Acidimicrobiia > Spongiisociales > SHLN01 > SHLN01. The sequence continues at coordinate 3,683 of JBPCTX010000167.1, forward strand.
CCGACCGCATCCCATGAGTGGGCCGAGCAGGCTGTGTACTGGCTGATGCGGTATGTGGATCCCCACCAGATCCTGCTGGGGATCCCCTTCTACTCGCGGATCTGGAACCCCGAGGACCTCAACAAGCCGAAGGCGGCCGGAATCGGGACGATCGTTGAACTGGCCGAGTCCAACCCGCGCACCTACGACCCGGAATTCGACCTCGACCGGGTGGAACTGGAAGACGGCCGCTTCTTCTGGGCCGAGGACTACGACAGCCTGGCCACTCGCATGGAACTGGCCAGGGAATCCGGTGTGGCCGGCGTGGCGGCGTGGCGCCTCGGACTCGACTCTCCAGAGGTCTGGCCGATAGTGGCGCCCTAGCCGGTACGCCGTCGTCGGAAGAACGTCGGGCCGGACGCGGTCCGGCACCATCGAGCGGCGAAGCCAGAACACCGTACGATGAACATGTGGACCAGGCGAGAGCACACTTCATGACCGGGTATCAGGCCGTCGCCGCGACCTACGAGCAGACACGTCCGAGCTATCCGTCCGCTGCCATCGACTGCCTTGTATCCAATCTGGCGATCACACCGACCAGCACTGTCCTCGACCTGGCCGCTGGGACCGGCAAGCTCACCCGACTGCTTGCCCCTCGGGCGGGCAGACTCGTGGCCGTTGAGCCGGTAGCTGCGATGCGATCGACTCTGGAAGCCGCGGTTCCCGGCGCCCGGGTGTTGGAAGGCACCGCGGAGGCCATCCCGCTCGGCACCGACTCGGTCGATAGCGCTGTCGTCGGCCAGGCCTTTCACTGGTTCGATGGTCCTCGAGCTGCGGGCGAACTGGCCCGCGTGCTGCGACCGCGAGGTCGACTGGGGCTGATCTGGAATCAACGGGACGAATCAACCGAGGCCCAGGAGAGGATCGCCGCCCTGCTCAGTCGATACCGGGGATCATCACTCACGTTCAAGAACAGCGGATGGCAATCGACTTTCACCGACTCACCAGTCTTCGACGCCCTTGAAATGGCCGTGTTCCCCAACGTCCATCCGCTCAGCAAGGCGGACCTGATCGGGCTCATCATGTCAATGAGCTACATGCCCGGCCTGTCAGATCGTGATCGGCAATCTGCCATTGCGGAGGCCGGAGCCATCTTCGACGACGTGGCTGGTGATCAGCAGCAGATATTGCTGGCCTATGACACACGCGTCTACTGGGCAGCCGCCATCTGAGGTTCAGGCATCCGGGGCGAGAAGGGAAGCTGCCTCGTCCGAGAACTCCAACCCAACCCTGGTACCCGGGGCTGGGGCAGATCGCGAGTGACTGCGTACCTTGACATCGAGCGGTCCAACGTCGATGACATGG
>JBPCTX010000168.1:0-6777 GCA_051011455.1 Acidimicrobiia bacterium
TCCCAGATCTCCCGGCCGACTCCTCCATGTCCTCGTACTTCCATCGCATGGCGTGGAGGTGGTGACGTCCGCGCTCCCAGGCCTGTTCCGCATCGGCACCGGGGAACATGACGGTGTAGTAGATCCAGCGGAACCCGGCCGGGTCCCGGCCTTCCTTCGCCAGCTCGTCGTTGGCCCACGACACTTGCTGAGCCAACCGGGCGGGCGAAGCATTGGAGAAGAAGCCGTCCGCCCGGCGGGCCGCCCGGCGCACCGCGGCCTCGGCGCCACCCCCGATCACGATTGGCAGCGGGCTTTCGGGAATCGGGCGCACTCCAACGGTTGGGAACTGGTAGACCGATCCGTCGTGAGTGAACGGCTCTCCGGTCCAGGCCTGGCGGAGGATGTCGAGGATCTCGTCCATCGCCCGACCCCGGCGCCGCAGGTCGGCGCCCAGAGCCGCAAACTCAACCGGCATCCAGCCCAGCCCGAGGCCGAGCGTGAACCGGCCGCCTGCGATCAGCTGGACGGTGGCGGCATCTTCGGCCAATCGCAGCGGGTGGTAGAGGGGAGCCAGGATCACGCCGGTGCCGATTTCGATCGTGGAAGTGCGGGCGGCCATCGCTGCGCTCATCGGCAGTAGTCCCGGCATGTACCCGTCGTCTATGAAGTGATGCTCGGTGGTCCAGATGCTGGTGTAACCGAGCTCCTCGGCCTTCGCTGTGAGATCGAGAGCCTCCCGGTACAGGTCGGTCCAGCTGCGGGGATCGCCGGGGCTGCGCTGTGCTGAGATCAAGCCGAACCCGAGGCCCGAGCTCATCCGGTTTCCTCCAGCGCCTGTTGCAGAGTGATCCAGGGCAAATCGGCACACTTGATGCGAACCGGGAACTTGCGCACTCCCTGCAAAGCCTCCAGGTCACCGAGAGCGGCCCCGGGACGGTCGGGATCGACCACTGTTTCGTCCGACTCCTCGATGGTCATCATCACCTTGAATTTGCGGACCAGCTCTTCGACCTCGCTCAGGTCCTTGCCGGCCACGGACTCTGACATCATCGATGCCGAGGCCTGGCTTATCGAGCACCCCACCCCGATGGCGCCGATATCGGTCACCACGCCGTCGGCGACCTTCAGTTCGATGGTGACCTCGTCACCACACAGCGGATTCTTACCTTCGGCAGTGCCGTCCGGTGAATCCAGGTGGTCGTGGTGGCGGGGGGCGCGGTAGTGGTCGAGGATCACCTCGCGATAGAGCTCGTTAAGCGACACCGAAGATCTCCCGTGCCTCATGCAGTCCTGCCACCAGGGAGTCCACGTCGGCCTCTGTGTTGTACACGTAGAAGGAGGCACGAGCGGTGGCCGGCTGGTTGAGGGAGCGGGCCAGAGGCCGGGCGCAATGGTGGCCGGCCCGGATGGCGATGCCCCTCTGATCGAGGATGGTGGCCAGGTCGTGGGGATGAATGTCGGCCAGGGTGAAACTGACGGCGCCGCCCCGGGCCGACATCTCGCCTGGCCCGTAGATAGTGAGGCCGTCGATCTGGCTGAGACGGCCCAGTGCATAGGCCGTGATCTCGATCTCGTGGTCCCGCACTGCTGCCATTCCCAGCTTCTCCAGGTAGTCGATGGCGGCCGCCAGGCCGATCGCTTCCGCGATCGGGGGAGTCCCCGCCTCGAACTTGTGCGGAACGGCCGCCCAGCTGGAGGAATCGAGTTGTACGTCGCTGATCATTTCCCCGCCGCCCTCGGCCGGCTCCATGGCCTCCAGGAGGTCGAGCTTGCCGTACAGCACTCCGATCCCGGTTGGGCCGAGCATCTTGTGCCCGGAGAAGGCCAGGAAGTCGGCGTCCAACTCCTGGACGTCGACGGCCATATGTGGCACGGCCTGGGCGGCGTCCACCACCACCAGGGCCCCGGCCTCGTGAGCGGCGTCGGCGATCTGGCGGACCGGATTGATCGTGCCGAGGACGTTCGACATGGCCGTGATGCCAACCACCTTGACCCGTTCGTCCAGCAGCTCGGCAAAAGCGTCGAGGTCGAGGGCGTAATCGCCGGTGTGCGGCACGTAGACCAGTTCGGCCCCGGTATGCCGGCTCACTAGCTGCCACGGAACGATGTTGGCGTGGTGCTCCATCAGGGTGAGGAGAATCCGGTCACCTTCGCTCAGGTTGTAGAGGCCCCAGCCGTAGGCGATCTGATTGAGGGCGGAAGTGGTTCCCCGGTTGAAGGCGATCTCCCGTGGGCCGGCATTGATGAACCCGGCCACGCGGTCCCGGGCGGCCTCATATTGATCAGTCGCCTCGTTCGAGAGTGTGTAGGCGCCCCGGTGCACGTTGGCGTTGCCGGTGCGATAGAAGTCGGCTACCGCCTCGATGACGGCCGCCGGTTTCTGCGAAGTGGCGGCTGAGTCCAGGTAGACCAGGGGGTGCCCGTTCATCTCCTGCTGGAGAATGGGGAAGTCCGCCCGGAGCTCGGCGAAGTTGGTCACGCCCGGATCAGGCCCCTACCGCAGCCCGGTAGGCCTCGTAGCCCTCACCCTCGATGCGGGCGGCCAGCTCGGGCCCGCCGGTCTCCACGATCTTGCCGTCGAGGAGGATGTGGACGACGTCGGGAGTTATGTACTCCAGCAACCTCTGGTAGTGGGTGATTACGAGAAAGGCCCGCTTGGGATCGCGCAGCCGGTTGACTCCGTCTGCCACCACCCGCAACGCGTCGATGTCCAGTCCCGAGTCGGTCTCGTCCATGATCGCCAGCTCTGGCTCGAGCACGGCCATCTGCAGCACCTCATTGCGCTTCCGCTCGCCGCCCGAGAACCCTTCGTTGAGGTAGCGGTCGGCGAAGCTGGGATCCATGCCGAGCTCTCGCATGGTGTCGGCAACCTTCAAACGGAGTTCGAGAACTGTCAGTTCGACACCGGTCCGATTGGACAAAGCCTGGCGCAGGAAGTTGACGATGGTGACGCCGGGGATCTCCTCGGGGTACTGAAAGGCCAGGAACATGCCGGCCTTCCCCCGCTCGGTGGGAGTCACCTCGGCGATCTGCTCGTCGCTCCAGTCGTCGGCAACCACCAGCTCCTTGCCCTGGAACAGGATGCTGCCTTCAGTCACCTCGTACACCGGGTTCCCCATCAGGACGCTGGCCAGTGTGGATTTGCCCGACCCGTTCGGGCCCATGACGGCATGAATGGCGCCGCGTTCTACTTCCAGGTCGATACCGTTGAGAATGGGTGTTCCCTCAACCGAGACGTGCAGATTCGACACTGTGAGAATGGGTTCCATCGGGGAGAGCTTAGGGTGTCGCCCCTGGTTACCAACAGGTGATTTTCCCACTCAGGGGCAGGCAGGCGCCCCCGGGTTGTAAACCTGGATTCCTTTGACGGCCCGGTCGCCTTCGAAGATCTCCCGCACCTGGGAGAGCGTGACCGGGTTGACGGAACGGGCCCGGATCGACACCGACATGTCCTGCACGACGATGCTGGTGCCAAGGTCGGGGATGTCGGCAAAGCGGCCGAGGAACTCCGTGTACGCAGCCTCCCGCCCGATCACCGCGATGTCGGTGACGTCGTGCTCGGCCGCCAGCTGGTTGCGGAGCCTGGTCAACTCCCGGTCGTCGTCTACGAACACCACGACGTTCCAGTCGCGGAACGGGTTGCAGGCCGGCGTGATAGCGGTTTCAACGGACTCGATGTCGGACAGCGCCCGCAGCTGGGCAGCCACTTCCGCCAGGAGCGAAGGGTGGGCGAGCTGGATCCTGAGCGAGGCGGGCAGCGCATCGGCAGACACGCCCTCCACCAAGCCGGCATCGCGATCGCCGACGATGGTGGTGAACTCGGCCAGGGCATCTTCACCGGCTACCAGCTGGACGGATTTGATCCCGGCCCATTCGGCCACCGCTTCAGAGAGGGTGGTCGCTGCCGCATCTGGGGCCAACCAGGCGATCACATCGGGACCGGCCGGCTCGGGGAGCGCTTCGGTGGTGGTGGTCGACGACGGTGGCACGGTGGTGGCGACCGTCACAGTGGTCTCGGTGGTAGGCAGCTCGGCGGAATCGGTGCGAGCCGGCGAGGCACAGGCAACGGCAACCAGCAGGAGTGCCAGTGCGGCCGGGGCGCGAAGGAACGACATGGAATAGATATCGGACCGTGGGAGACGGTTCTGAACCAGGTGGCCCCGGCGATGCGCCCCCTATCATCGTGCCGCATGGACTTCACCCTCACCGACGAACAGGTCATGCTCCGCGACGGGGCGCGGCGCTTCCTGGCCGAGCAGTGCTCCACCGAGCGGGTCAGGGAAGTCATGGAGTCAGAGGCCGGATACGATCATCGGCTGTGGGAGGCGATGGCAGAGCAGGGATGGCAGGCAATGCACATTCCCGAGGCTTACGGAGGGGCCGGGTTCACCTTCGCCGAGACCGCCATCCTCTTGCACGAGATGGGGCGGGTGTTGGCTCCGGTCCCTCATCTGTCTTCGTCGGTTCTGGCATGTGAGGCGTTGCTGGCCGGTGGCAGTGAAGAGCAGAAGGCTCGCTGGCTACCGGGTATTGCATCCGGCGGGCTGATCGCAACGTTTGCGGTTGCCGAGCCGGGTCGGGGATGGGACGAGCTCTCCGTTCAGGCCGGGGCGGATGAAGGCTCGGGTGGCTCCTCGTTGACCGGAACCAAGTCCTTTGTCACGGCCGGTCACTACGCCGACCTCATCATCGTCGCCGCCCGGGGAGCCGACGGCGTAGGCCTCTACGCAGTGGAGGCCGGCTCAGTGCAGGCACAACGACTGGTGGCACTCGACAGCACCCGCTCCCTGGCAACGATCGACCTCGCCTCCTCGCCCGCGGCTCGCCTCGACGGCGCCGATTGGGAGACCGTGGAGCGCATCTATGACGTGGCCCGGACGGCCATCGCCGTCGAGCAAGTCGGCGGTTTGGAGCGAGTCCTGGAGATGTCGGTGGAATATGCCAAGGAGCGCAAGCAATTCGGTCGCCCAATCGGGTCATTCCAGGCAATCAAGCACATGTGTGCCGAGATGCTGGTGGCCCTCGAGTCGGCCAGATCGGCCGCCGGCTACGCGGTGTGGGCTCTGTCGACCGGTTCAGATGAGTTGGCGGTGGCTGCTCCGATGGCCAAGGCCTTCTGTTCCGAGGCCTTCTTCAAGGCGGCCGGGGACAGCATTCAGATTCACGGCGGGATCGGGTTCACCTGGGAGCACGATGCCCACCTGTACTTCAAGCGGGCCAAGAGCACCGAACTATTGCTGGGAGCCCCTTCCGTGCAGCGGAGGGAACTGGCCGGCCGGGTGGGTCTCTAGAGGGCGGCCAGGGTCTGGGTCCAGAACGCCATGTCGACCTGGCCGGCTCCGCTGATGCGCTGGATCAGATTGCCGTCGGGGTCGACCATGGCCCACAACGGGAAGAGACTGACTCCGTAGGCGACGCCGACTTCGGATATGGCTGAATCCAGGACGACCGGGACCGGCCAGTCCTCGTCTTGCAGCCAATCGGACGGTGGGAAATTCTCACGACCCCGGGTGATCGATGTCGCCACCGAGATGATTTCAACATTCTCGGGGACCTCATTGGCCGCCAGCCACTGGGTCACTTCCGGCACCTCGGCCCGGCAGTTGGGACACCAGTGGGCGAGGAAGATGATCATCTTGGCCTTGCCGTTGTTCTCGATCGACACCGGTTCGTCATCGAAGTCGGCTCCCGCTACCTCAGGTACCGGACTGCCGGACTCGGGATCGCTGACCGCGCCCTGGGTCAGGGGGGCCAGGGCCTCTCCGGTCACCACCGGCGCTCCTTGCAGATCGGGGTGGTCGGCGCCGCCTCCCGAACTAGTCCCCGAGGCGAGGACAACGGCTACCAGGCCGATGACCCCGATGGCACCGCCCAGCCAGATCAGCAGCGTCTTGGCGTTCGATGAGTTTGAGGTGCTGCGGGATGTCATTTCAACCTTCGCGTTCGGCCAGGTTCTCGAAGAGTGCTTCGACTGATTCCTGGGGCAGGCTACCGGCGTTTCTGCCCAATACGACGCCTTGAGGGTCCAGGACAACCCAGAAGGGGAAAGCGTTCAGCCCGAAGGCATTGGACACCGCGGCATCGTCGGTATCGATCAGCACGGGGACCGGCCAGGCGTCGGGTGTGAGCCACTCAGAAGGCGGATAATTGTCGGCGGCCGGCCTGACTCCGGTTGAAACCGACAGGACCTCAACGTTGTCCGGCGGCGGGGAGGACTCGAAATACGGGCCCAGGTCCTCTACCTCCCCCCGGCAATGCGGGCACCAATGGGCCAGAAACATGATCACGCTGAACTTGCCGGATGGTTCGATGTTGACCTCGGAACCGTCGAAGCTGGATCCGTTGACGACCGGCGCGGTCTGGCCGATGGCCGCGTCCGGTCCGGACCCGAAGAGGGGGAGGGCGGGGCCGGTAATCGTGACCTCGCCGGCGGTTTCGGCCAGCGCGGGGAGGATGGTCGTTGTTGTAGTGGTTGTCGTTGTGGTCGAGGTAGTCGTCGAAGTCGATGTGGACGTTGTGGTTGTGACGATCGTCGCCAGGGGCGTCGATTCCTCAGCGTCCGGGGTGGCCCCGGCCCCGCAAGCGGCCGCTATCAGCGCCACGGCCAACGCCAGGCGCTTCACTCCCGGTCCGTCACAAGTAGCAGCGTGGTGATCAGCAGGAAGCCGGCCAGCGCCATGTACGGAATGGAAATGAAGTCGTACCTCCAGACGTAAGGCGCTGAGCACGGCACGCTCAGGGAGCAGGCCCCGGTTTCGAGGTCGGGGAACTGTTGGATCAGGTAGTGGTAGCCCG
>JBPCTX010000169.1:0-5945 GCA_051011455.1 Acidimicrobiia bacterium
AACCTGGCCTTCGCTCGAGGATCAGTGGCTCGACGGCTGGCTGCTCCGGGCCGGTGGGGGAGTCACCCGGCGCTCCAATTCGGCCAGCGTTGTCGATGCTGATGGTCCGGCCGTCGATCTGGATGAGCGGATAGACGAGATCGAGGACTGGTTCCGGGCTCGCCGCCTGCCACCCATCTTCAGGCTGACGGTGCTGGCCGACCCGGCTGTGGATGCTCGTCTCGACGAGCGCGGCTACCGGCGAGAGCTGGGCGCCATCATCATGACCCGGGAGGTCGGGGTTCCCCCTCAGTCGCCACCGCTTGTCGATCTGGCTGAGAGCCCGTCGGAGGGGTGGCTGGAGCTGATGGCTCGCGAGCCGGGACGGGGAGGAGAGCACAGGCCCGTTCTCGAGCGCATGCTGAGGCGGATCGAGCTTCCCCGGCGCTACGCACGGATCGACGCCGATGGGGAGACCGCAGCCATCGGATTGGGTGTTCTGGACTCTGAGCATCTCGCCGTGTTCATGATGCAGACCTCGGCAGAACTGCGGCGGGGAGGCCTGGGGAAGCGGATCGCCGAGTCGCTGATCGAGTGGGCCATCGGCGAGGGGGCACAGCAGGTCTTCCTACAGGTCCACCCTGCCAACCATGGGGCACTGGGCTTCTACCGGGCCCTCGGATTCCAGCCTCGATATGAGTACTGGTATCGCCAATGAGCCGGGTGACTTGGCACGGATCGCTTCTCGGCTAACCTGTTCGGGCGCACGCAAGGAGTGTCAATGACAAGGCCAGCAACTACCCCCGCCTGAATCGGGACCCTTTCGCGCCACGAGCGGGTTCCGATCTGGACCCCTAAACCCCTCCATCAAGGAACCGTCTCGTGATACCTGTTCGAAGCTACTGGAATCTGCTGTCCGCCTATCTGCGGCACCAGCGCGCCCGGACCGTGGTGCTGACCATCCTGTTGTTCACCGGCATCGGGCTGCAGGTGCTGAACCCACAGATCATCAGGACCTTCATTGATCGCGCCACCGCCGGGGATGAAACCGACAGCCTGATTCCGATCGCGATGGCTTTCATGGCAATCGCCGTCGCCTATCAGGTACTGAATGTGACCGCGACCTGGATGGCGGAGCACATCGGCTGGACCGCCACCAACGAACTCCGCCAGGACCTGGCCGACCACCTGCTGCATCTGGACATGGACTTTCACAAGACCCATACCCCGGGTGAGCTGGTCGAGAGGGTGGACGGCGATGTCACCGCCCTGTCCAACTTCTTCGGCCAATTCATGATCAACGTCGTTGGCAACTTCGTGCTGCTGGTGGGAATCCTGCTGCTGCTGTTTCGTGAGAGCGTGTGGGTGGGGGCCAGCATGACGTTGTTTGCCCTCGCCGGTCTCGGGGTCATGGTCTGGATCCAACGCCTGGCCACCGCCTGGTGGGCAGAGGTCAAGGCCATTCGGGCTGAGATGTTCGGATTCCTGGGTGAGCAAGTGGGCGGAACGGAGGACATCAGGGCCAACGGCGCCGCTCGCTACATGATGCGCCGCTTCACCAGGCTGCTGAGGCGGTGGCTGCCGGCGGAGGTGAAGGGACGGCATGGCTGGTCGGTGCTGTGGAGCACCAACGTCGCGGTGTTCGCCATCGGCAACGTGCTGGTCTTCAGCCTGGGCTCCTGGTTGTTCAATAGCGGGACCATCACCATAGGTTCCGTGTATCTGGTGTTTCACTACACCGAGATGCTGCGCCATCCCCTGGACCGCATCCGCAACCAGATGGAGGATTTCCAGAAGGCAGGCGCCGGCATCGGGCGAGTCCAGGCCCTGTTCGATCGCGAGACTCGCCTGCCCCGAACCGGTGTCCAGCCGCTGCCGGTGGGAGCCTTGTCGGTGGAGCTGAACCACGTCGACTTCTCGTACCGCGAGGAGGAAGATCCCGCCGGTGTTCCCAACGGCAATGGCAACGGAACCGGCGAGCGGGTGCTGCATGACCTTTCCGTCGCGCTGGCACCCGGCCGGGTTCTCGGGCTGTTGGGCCGCACCGGCAGCGGGAAGACCACTCTGGCCCGTCTGCTGACGCGCCTCTACGACCCCGACCAGGGCATCGTCAGACTGGGCGGGGTTGACGCCCGCGACGCCGACATCCACAGCTTGCGCCGGGGAGTGGGCATGGTCACTCAGGATGTGCAGCTCTTCGCCGCCTCCATCCGTGACAACCTGACGTTCTTCGACCGCGACATCAGTGACGACCAGATTGGCACGGCTCTCGAGACGCTTGGACTGGTCGGCTGGGTGGATTCGATGCCCGAGGGGCTCGACACCGTGCTCGAGGCCGGTGGCGGCGGATTGTCCGCCGGGGAGGGCCAATTGTTGGCTTTCACCCGGATCTTCCTGGAGGATCCAGGCCTGGTGGTCCTCGACGAGGCCTCCTCGCGACTGGACCCTGCCACCGAGACTCTGATCGAGACCGCCGTCGACCGACTGCTGGCCGATAGGACCGGCGTCATCATCGCCCACCGGTTGGACACCGTGCACCGGGCAGACGACATCCTCATCCTGGAACAAGGCCGCATCGCCGAGTTCGGTGACCGGGAAGGCCTGGCAGCCGATCCGGGCTCGCGCTTCTCGGCCCTGCTTGCCACCGGCATCGAGGAGGTGCTGAGATGACCGTTCGTGCCCCCCGCTTGATGGCCGGCCTGGCGAGTTCCTTCCCATGGCGATGGTGGACCAACGTGGTCCTCTGGACCACGATCTGGACGATGCCGGTGCTGGTGGGTCTGATTACCCGCGAGTTCTTCGACAACCTCGACGGCGACGTCGGATTCACGATCACCACCTTGGTCGTGCTGATGGTCGCCTACGGCCTGGGCCGCATCACTGTGGTGGTTCTGGCCATGCACAACGACGTCCACTTCATGTTCCGGATCGGGTCGCTGCTGCGCCGCAACATGTTCGCTCGCATTCTCTCCTTGCCCGGCGCCCAGGCCACCGACACCGCACCCGGCGAATTGATCACTCGCTTCCGGGAAGACGTCGAGCACGCCGAAGAGACCACCAGTTTCTCGGTCGACATGGTGGGAGCTCTGGTGTTCAGCGTCGTGACTCTCGCCATACTCATGCAGATCGACGCCGGCATGACGGTGCTGGTGTTCTTGCCGCTGGTGCTTGTGATATTCCTGGCGGAGCGGGCCGGCACCGCCATCCGCAAATACCGCGAGGCGGCACGGGAGGCCACAGGCCGGGTAACTGAAGCGCTGGGGGAGACTTTCGGCTCGGTCCAGTCGATCAAGGTGGCGGGGTCCGAGGCGTCGATCATCGGCAACCTGGCAAGGTTGAATGATGAGCGCCGCCACCTGATGGTGCGTGACCGTGTGCTTCAGGCAGTGCTGGAATCGCTCTTCTGGAACACGGTCAACATCGGCACCGGCCTGATCCTGATCGTGGCTGCCTCCCGCCTGCAAAGTGGAGGGTCGTTCACGGTGGGCGACTTTGCCCTGTTCGTGTTCATGATGGGAATGGCAACCGATGTGGTCCACATAATCGGGCTCTTCATTGCCCGGCTGCGCCAGGCCGGTGTCTCTCTGGAGCGGATGGTTGAGGTGCTGATGGGTGCTCCGCCCGAGACCCTGGTGGCGCCCGCTGATCTAGAGCTGCGCGGCAACTTGCCGGCGCTGCCCGAGGCGCCCCGGACCGCCGCCGGCCACTTGCAGAGGCTGGAGATCCGCGATCTCAGCTTTGTGTACCCGGGTACCGAAAACGGAATCAGTGACGTGGGATTCGATATCGAGCGTGGATCGTTCACGGTAATCACCGGTCGCATCGGGTCCGGCAAAACCACTCTGGTCCGGGCGATTCTCGGCCTGGTTAGAGCCGATTCCGGCCGTATGCGGTGGAACGGGATGGAGATCGAGGAGCCCGACCGGTTCTTCGTCCCCCCGCATTCGGCCTATACGCCACAGGTTCCGAAACTGTTCTCCATGTCGCTGCGGGACAACCTGCTGATGGGGCTCGGCGTCGGGGACGATGACCTCCTGGCCGCGATCGACGGCGCCGTCATGACCCCAGATCTGGAACACATGACGGCCGGGCTCGACACTCAGGTCGGTCCTCAGGGCGTGCGCCTGTCGGGTGGCCAGGTGCAGAGGACGGCGGCCGCCCGCATGCTGGTGCGCAAGCCCGACCTACTGGTGTTCGACGACCTCTCCAGTGCCCTCGATGTGGAAACCGAGAAGCGCTTGTGGGAGGGCCTGCTGGGAGACGACCCTGGCATTACAAGCCTGGTGGTCTCGCACCGCCATCCGGCCTTGAGGCGGGCCGATCAGATCATTGTGATGGTCGACGGGCGGGTTGAGTCGATCGGAACGCTCGACGACCTGCTCGAAACCAGTCCTGAGCTGCAGCGCCTTTGGGTTGGCGAGGCTGGTTCAGTCGAGGGTCGGGAACCCGGCGGGGACCAAGCCAAGGAGAGATAGCACCGCCCCTCGCGGCGTGTAGTCGGGGAATGCCGGCGGCAATGACGTGTGTTTCCCCTACTGCTGGGAAGATACCGATCAGTGGAATCGCCCGGGAGAGGCGAGCCGTCCGGCAGAGCAAAGAGGAGCCATGAGCAAGTTCGAAGACATACACGCCGCCGGGACTTCCGTGTGGTTCGATTTCATCCGTCGTGACCTTCTGGAGGACGGCGGACTGGCCGGACTGGTGGCAGAGGGCATCCGCGGCGTCACCTCCAACCCATCCATCTTCCAGAAGGCGATCGCCGGCAGCAACGAGTACGACGATGACATCCGGGCCGCGCTGGAACGCGACCCGGCCAGCTCGGAAAACGATCTGTACGAGTCCTTCGCCATCGAGGACATCCGGGCGGCCGCCGACATCCTGCGGCCGGTGTACGAAGACTCGGATGGCGGGGACGGTTTCGTCAGCCTGGAGGTTTCGCCACTGCTGGCCGCCGACACCGACGCCACGGTCACAGAGGCTCGGAGACTGTGGCAGGCAGTCGATCGCCCCAATCTCCTGGTGAAAGTGCCGGCTACGTCGGAAGGCGTTCCCGCCATCGAAACCCTCATCAGCGAGGGCATCAACGTGAATGTCACTCTCATCTTTTCGCTGGCACATTACGAGGCGATCGCCCGGGCCTATGTCCGGGGGCTGGAGGCCGCTGCCGACCCGTCGAGGATTGCGTCGGTTGCCTCCTTCTTCGTGAGCCGGGTCGACACCCTGACCGACGGCCGCTTAGAAGAGATCGGGACCGAGGAGGCGCTGGCCCTGCGCGGGAAAGCCGGTATCGCCAACTCCAAGCAGGCGTACCGCATCTATCAGGACTTGTTCGGAGAGGATCAATTCGGTCATCTAGCGACGCGCGGGGCTCGGCCCCAGCGGCTGCTGTGGGCTTCGACGGGGACCAAGAATCCCGACTACTCAGATGTGTTATACGTCGAGGAGCTGATTGGTCCCAATACCGTCAACACGGCTCCTCCCGCCACCATCGACGCCTTCCGGGATCACGGCCGGATCCGGGGGGCCACTTTGCTGGAGGACTGGGAGAGCGCCGATGCCGATATCGATGGCCTGGCTGAGGTCGGGGTGGACCTCGACGATGTGACGACCCGCCTGCAGGAGGATGGTGTCGCCGCCTTTGCCGATGCCTTTGTGGGCTTGATGGCCGCTCTCAGGGAGAAGGCGGGGATGGTTCGTGCCGGCTGATCTCGCACTCGGAGACCTGGAGCCGGCCGTGGCGGCCCGGTTGGCCGCCTGGGATTCGGCGGGGGTAGCCCGGCGCATCTGGGCCAAGGATCCAACGGTGTGGGCCGAAACCGATCTGCCAGAGCTGTCCGATCGTCTCGGCTGGCTGACGCTACCGGCCGAGATGGCCGCGGTCACAGGCGAGTTGGAGGAATTCGCCGCAGGTATCCGGGCGGAGGGCTTCCGCTTCGTCGTGCTGCTGGGGATGGGCGGCTCCAGCC
>JBPCTX010000170.1:0-3007 GCA_051011455.1 Acidimicrobiia bacterium
ATTGGTGGGGATCCAGGCTAGGCAGCAGGTGAGTCATGATCAGCCGCTCAACTCCGGCCCGATGGGCAATCTCACCGGCCTCGGTCGCAGTCAGGTGGTGCGGGGCCGGCTTGTTGGAGCCCTGGAAGGTGGCTTCGGCCAGCAGCGTGTTGGCACCGGCGGCCAGCTTCACCAACTGGGAGCCGGTTCCCGTATCAGCCGAGTACACGCAGCTGCGACCCTCCGCCTCCACCCGCACTTGCAGGGTGGGCACCGGGTGGTCGGCTTGCCCGAACCGAAGAGTGAACGGCCCGATCGCCGTGTCCTCAGCAGGACGGGGAGCAAAGACATCTTCGATGTGACTGACGGGACCCGTATCGACGAAGGCGGCCACTCGCTCCACCACTCCTTCGGGCGCCAGCAATGGGATAGGAGCGGAGGGCACCGAGCCGAACCGCAGGTAGTGGTAGAAGGGGAAGAGATCGACCGAGTGGTCGGGGTGGATGTGGCTCACGATGATCGCATCGAGGTCGGCGGGATCCATCAGCTCGCACAGCGCATTGAAAGTTCCCGACCCGGTGTCCATCCACACTCTGGTACCGGCATGGGACAGTAGAAACCCGGCGGTGGGACGGCCGGCCGTCGGGTATGTTCCGTTGGCGCCAAGAACCCAGAGTTGCACTCGCCGGAGGCTACTCCCCGGCGATGGTCAGTTCCTCCTCGGAGATCTGGCCGTCACGGATCCGATAAGCCCGGATCTCGGCCTCCCCTTTGATGGGCCCGGCCACCAGCCATACCCAGTCCGGCTCGGCGGCCCCGGCGACATCGGTGGGAGAGGGATAGGCGGGAGCGTTCACGTGGCTGTGGAAGGCGCCGATCAGGTCCCAGCCGTTGGCTTCGGCCTCCATCAAAGCTCTGAAGTGACCGGCCGGGTCGATCGTGTACAAGACCGGGGAAGCATCGGCGTTGTCGAGGCAATAGACGGCCCGCACTTCGTCGGCGTCGCCGGCCAGCAGACCACACGCCTCGTTTGGCAACTCGGCCCGGCTGTGGGCCACTATCTGTTCGGCCATTTCGGCCGGAAGGATCATCGGGCGGCCCGGGCCGCTCCGTTGCGCTCCAGCGCTTTCTCCAACTGGTCCTTCCTGACCAGGCCGCTGGCCCGCCAGCGCTCACCGATGGCCCCACCTTGCCGTTTGGACTTCTTGCTCTGCTTCTTGGCCGAAGCTCCATAGACCACAAAGGTCGGCGTGGACATGATTCGGAAGCGCTGGGCGGCGGCCGGGACGTTGCGCACATTCACCTTGACCACGTGGGCGGAATCCTGGTATTGGTCGGCCAGTTCACTGACCACTCCGTCCATGGTGCGGCACGACTGACATCCGTTCTGCCAGAAATCGAGAAAGACCGGCTTGCCGGTTGCGGCGAGCTCGTCGATCTGATCGATGTGCTCGAGATTGATTGGTTTGGTTCGTCTCTTGAAAATCATTGGATCGTTATAACGCGTCGTGGCCCGTATTCATTTCTCGGCAGCATCCTGGCCCGGATTGCGAGCTTTCTGTTCGGAGTAGACGGCTCCCAGGTACTTGCCGATGCCGTGGACGACATGGCGGCTGCGTAAGGAGTGCAGAACGTCGAAACCGTGAGTGGCGCCCGGCAATTCGGCATACAGCACGGGATGTTTCGATGCCGGGCGCAATGCAGCCACAAACTGGCGCGATTCCTCGGGCGGGACCAGGAAGTCGTGGGAACCGTGCAAAACGAAGAAAGGCGGGGCGGCATCGGAGACACGCGAAATCGGCGAGGCAAGGTCCCAGGCCTGAGGATCGTCGGCCGGGGAAACCTTCATGACGATCGATTCGATGAACGGCCACGGGTACCGGATTCGGTTGCGATCGAGCAGATCGTGGATCCCGTAGAGCGGGACGCAGGCCTGCACGCTGGTGTCCTCCTCTTCGAAACCCGGTTGATAGGCAGGGTCGTTCGGGGTGAGAGCCGCCAGGCCCGCCAGATGCCCTCCGGCCGAGCCGCCGGTCAAGGCGATGAATGACGGGTCGCCTCCCCACTGATGCACGTTGCTGCGGATCCAGCCGATCGCTCGTTTGACGTCGACCAGGTGATCGGGGAAGGTGGCTTGCGGGCTCAGGCGGTAACCCATGCTCACACACACCCAGCCGTTCTTGGCCATCGAGAACACGAGGGGACGGGCTTCTCGCTCCTTGTAGCCGCGGCGCCAGCCTCCACCGTGAATCTGCACAAGCACCGGATGGCTGACTGATCGGTCTTCCGGCAGATGCAGATCCAGAACGTGTGACGGATCCGGCCCGTAGGAGAGATTGGTAACGGCCTCCACCCCGCCCGGCAGCCGCGCCCGGGCTCTGATCAGGTCGCCGATGGTCGGGGCCGGACCGGGGGTCACTCCCCTGGCCATGCCGCCGAGGGCTGCTTGCATCACCGGCTTGGCGCGCTCGCCCCAGTAGATCATCACCACCAGGCCGAACCAGGATGCCAGCGTGATTCCCATTGCGATCCTGCCGACCGAACCGTCGAGCACCCCACCCCACACGAAGAATGCGACCAGGACCGCCTGCCAGAGCAGGTGATGCAATGCCAGCTCACTGGTGACCAGCGCCGGGAGCCACAACGCACGGCGCCGCAGACCGTTCACGGTGAAGAGGGCGCCGATCAGGCTCCCGACGAGAAATAGTGCTGCCAACATCGCCGACAGTATTGCCCGCCTGCGCTCCCTACCCGCCCGCCGCCCACGCCAGCAGCAGTTGTCCGCCGTAGTAGAGGGGCAGGCCGATCAGGCGGTTCTGGATTCCGGGAGCTACGAAGTTGTCGCGCGCGACTGCCAGGTCGGACACGATGAAGAGCACCGCCCCGGCTGGTATCCGGACATCCCAAGAATCGGCGGCTGTGGCGATGGCCAGCACCCCCATCAGGGAGATGACCACGGCGTAGGCGGTCACCGGAGATCTCATCCGATCGGACAAATGCGGGCCGAGCCATCGCAGCACCCACCAGG
>JBPCTX010000171.1:0-15112 GCA_051011455.1 Acidimicrobiia bacterium
CTGGACGAAGACTCCCGTCGCACCGACGCGCCATTCTTCAATCCCAGCCACGCCGCCAACCCGTACGTGACGGCTCAGCGCACCCCCGGCCTGGCAGCTTTCGCCGAGCCGGCCGACCTGGAGGCAACCGAGGAAGCGTTGCTCACCGAGGTGAGAAGAGCCCAGCTGCATGGCTTCACCGCAGAAGAGCTGGGTCGATCGGTCTCGGAGTATCTGGCACAGGTGGATCTGAACTTCGAGTCTTTCGCTTCCAAGCAGGACGAGCAGTTCGCGGCCGAGTACGTCGCTCACTTCCTGTCCGGTTTCCCGATCCCGGCGGCTGAGGTCAATCGCGATCTCAGCACCCGCTTGCTCGAGGAGATGACGGAACAGCAAGTGACTGCCACCTGGCAAGCCACCATGGAGTCCACCCGCCCGCTCGTAATCGTTGCCGGCCCCGAATCTGCGGAAGAGCAGATCCCCGAGCATCAGAGCGTGCTGCTGATTGCGGAGGCAGCCGACGGCGCTGCCCCGCCGCCCCGGGATGACACGGAAGTGACCGCCGACCGGCTCATGACCCCGCCGCCGCCGGTGGAGATCGTGTCACGGGACGGCCTGGGCACCCTGCGCCCGACAGTCCTGGAATTGGAGAACGGTGTCAGAGTCGCCTACGTGGTCTCGGACATAGCGGTCGACACGGTCTCCATGCTGGCCACCAGCCCGGGAGGATGGCTGCTGTTGCCACCTGAGGACGCCGTCGAAGCCCAACTGATCGGGACCATTGTGTCCGAGAGCGGTGTGGCCGGATTGGATCAGGTTGCGCTCGATCGGTTCCTGGCCGGGAAGGTGGTCCAGGTGTTCACCGGTGTAGACGAGGTGAGCGAGATCATGGTCGGTGGCTCGGAAAGCGATGATCTGGAGACACTCTTCCAGCTCATCTATCTGTACTTCACCCAGCCGCGGGCCGACCAGCCGGCTCTGGATGCACTGATGGGAGAGATCCGTCCCCTGGCGGTTGACCGGGAGGCGATTCCCTTCCTGGCGTTGGCCGACCAGCTACAGGCGAGCAGGTTCGACGCCGACCCTCGCTACCTCCCCGTGCCCGCGCTGGCCGACCTCGAGTCGTTTGACCTGGCCCGGGCGCTCGAACTGCACCGCGAACGCTTCTCCGACGCGTCGGACTTTGTGTTCACCTTCGCCGGGGACTTCGAGGCTGAGGAGTTCGAGGGCCTGGCGGCACGGTACCTGGGAGCGCTGCCTGCCGGGGGAGAGGCAGAGACCGCCGGCACCGGCCAGCCCGCCCCACCCGATGGTGTGGTATTCGAGGTTGTCGACTCTGGCGATGGGGAGCTGGGAGCGGTCGCTTTCCAGTTCACTCAACCCGTCGAGCTGACCGGAGAGGTGCGCCTAACGGCGCCGCTCCTGGAGTCGGTGCTCAACCAGCGGCTTACTGCCCTGTTGCGTGAAGAGCTGGGAGCCACCTACTCGCCGTTCGTCACCCTGACGATGCAGGACGACCCGGTTGAGCTGTTCGATGTGTCGGTGCAGGTGAGCGGCAACCCGGATGGACTGCAGGGCATCGCCGACGCCCTGGAAGCGGATCTGGCAGATCTGGCCGCCAACGGTCCCACTGCCGACGAGTTCGCTATCGCCCAGGAGCAAACTGTCCGCGACTACGAGCTGATCGGCAATCAGTTCTGGCTCGATGTGATGACTTTTTACGTCCTCAATCCAGATGAGGACCCCGACGAGTTGACGCACCGCATTGATGACACCCTGGCTCTCACCCGCTCCGATGTCCGCTCGCTGGCTCGCCGTGTCCTGTTGCTCGACGACTACATCCGGGTCGACCTGGTACCGAAGGGCTAGACGGAGGCGGCGCCGGCAATATCCTGGCCAAGGCTGGCACCGTACCGGGATGCGATGAAATGAACAGACAGCGGCTGATGGTGGGATTGGCACTGCCTATCGGGATGGTGGTGTTGGCCGGCTGTGGCTCGGGGAGCGATACTGGAGCAACAACCGCAACCTCGAGCCCGGATCCGGTGACCACCACGACCCGGATTGCCCCTTCGAGCACTTCCACCTCGACGATCTCGTCGTCGACCGCTCCGACAACTACCACCATCGCCGCCTCTCCGCTCGACCTTCCCGCCTGTCAGGAACCGTCCTCGTGCAGCCATCCGATGGCCGACCAGGCGGTGTGGGAGCTTCCGGTGCTCTCCATCCGCTATCTGCCCGACGCGGATGCCGATGGTTTCGTCGATTTCGACGCAACCGGATTCCAGGGCACCGTCGAGGAGTTGCGACGGCGAGTTGAATTGCTCGACATCGCCGGCGCCTGGTGGATGACCGAAGCGACCCGCTACCGGCAGGGCCAGGGCGAGGTTCGACCGTCCCTCGGCTACCGGGTGGTCGATGTCATCGAGTCGCAAGCGACCGTCCCTCCCGGACGGCCCGTCCCCTGGAACGAGGGGTGGTTCCGACCCGACTACCAAGCCATTCTCAGCGACCTGGATCTGTGCCGCTGGGTAGACGGGCTAGGTGTGCGGGAGGTGTGGATGTGGACTCAGCATCACGGCCTGATCGAGCCGGCCGAGTCGAACATGTGGAGCCCGGTGGGCGACATCTCCAACAGCGAGCGGACCGACGACCTTCCTGCCTGCGAGCACTCGTACACCGTCTACAACTACAACTTCACCCGCGGTGTGGCCGAGATGCTCCACAATCACGGACACCAGGCTGAGGCGTTGTTTGGGCGGGGAGATGCCCATCTCTTCTGGGACGAGTTCGTGGGTGCCCGCACTTCCGAGGGTGGGCTCGAAGCCCCGTTCCGATGCGGTTGGACTCACACCCCGCCCAACGGGCTGTCCCACTACGACACCTTCAGCGATCGGACGGTCGCCAGCGACTGCGGGGCATGGGAGCCGGCGGGTGGAGAGGTGTCCGACATGGATTGCTCGGTGTGGTTCGAGGCCGTCTATGAGGATCCGGCCTGTTTCGACGATGGGGGCCTGGCATTCAGTGTCTGGTGGTTTCAGGGTGTGCCCGGGGAAGGCAACGGTCTCAGCTACCAGGGGAAGGCTTTGACCAACTGGTGGCAGCTCTTCGCCGACCTGGAATCCGCGGTCGACTCACCCAGTTGGCTGTTGGAGGGCTAGCGCTCTCTAGGCCAGCAGTTGGATGTCGGCTTCCTCCATCACCGGCAGGAAAGTCAGGTATTCGGCGTGGATGATCCGGCCGAATGCCAACTCGACATGTGAGAGGCCAAACTCGGCCAGCGATCGCTCGGACACATACAGGTGACCGCCGAGGTCGTGGATCTGCTGCAGCTGATTGCGCGCCTCATCCAGTGCCCGGACCTTGGCCCGACGAAACCAGCGACGTCCCGGATCGGGGGCAGGAGCCAGCAAGCGCACGGCCGGTCCCTCGAAGAAGATGGAAGCGTCGACGCCTTCCAGGGCAGCGGCCAACGCCAGGCTGAGTGGAGCTTCGAGATGGTCGTGCTCGGGGCTGGAGATGACCAGGGCCAGGCGGTGAACGACGCTCATCGGTACCCCCTTTTCGATCACATAGATTCGAGAGTCTCCGTTGTCGTCCACCCGCACCAGATGGTTGCCGGTGGCTTCGCACCAGGAACGAAGGTCGTTGTCGATTGCCTCTGCGGCGTCCACCCGGATGAAAAGTGCTTCACCGGGGGACATGGCGTCGAGGCGGCTGATGGCGCGTGTCACGATCTCCGTGGTCAGGCCCGTCCCGCGCAGATCAAGATGGTGCTGGTCGGCATTGCGTGATCCCACATCGACCTCCCGAATCTGTCTGTTTCCCACTCTGGGGCCGGGGGATCGAGCCGACCAGGGGCGAATGGCGGGTTTCGCCCAGGACCAATGAAGCGGGCGGTCACGACCTGTCCTGCCGCGGTCCTAACATGCCCGGATGCCCGCTCCCAGCCTTGACACCATTGCCAACCTCGCCAAGAAGCGAGGCTTCGTCTTCCAATCCTCCGAGATCTACGGGGGACTCCGCTCTGCTTACGACTACGGCCCGCTCGGGGTGGAGTTGCTGCGAAACGTGAAAGACCAGTGGTGGCATTCGATGGTGCGGATGCGGGGAAACATCGTTGGGCTCGATTCGGCCATCTTGCAGGCTCGCCAGGTGTGGGTGGCCTCGGGTCACGAGGCCGAGTTCACCGATCCGCTGGTCGACTGCACCAACTGCAACAACCGGTTCCGGGCGGACAAGATCGATACGTCGGGGGCATGCCCCAACTGCGGTCAACGCGACACATTCACCGAGCCCCGCCAGTTCAACCTGCTGTTCACCACTCATATGGGCCCGGTTGAGGATGAGGGAGCGAAGGTGTACCTGCGCCCTGAGACCGCCCAGGGGATCTTCATCAACTACGAGAACGTTCGCCGCACCTCCCGGCTCAAGCTTCCCTTCGGTATTGCTCAGTTAGGTAAGGCATTCCGCAACGAGATCACGCCTGGCCAGTTCGTATTCCGCACGCGCGAGTTCGAGCAAATGGAAATGGAGTTCTTCTGCCACCCGAGCGAGTCGGCCGATTGGTACGAGTACTGGCAAGCGGAGCGGATGGCCTGGTACACGGATCTGGGCCTGGCGCCCGAGGATGTGCGTTTGCGGGAGCACGATCCAGAAGAGCTGGCCCACTACGCCGCCGGTACCTCAGACGTCGAGTACCGGTTCCCATGGGGCTGGGATGAGCTGGAGGGGATCGCCAACCGGACTGACTTCGATTTGCGGCAGCACGCTGAGCACAGCGGAACCGACCTTCGCTATTTCGATCAGGAAGCCGATGACCGGTTCTTCCCCCACGTGATAGAGCCGGCCGCCGGTGCCACCCGGACGACCTTCGCCTTTCTCATCAGTGCTTTCGATGAGGAGGAGGTACGCGGCGAAACGCGCACCGTGCTGCGCCTCGATCCGCGCCTGGCCCCCATCAAGGTGGCAGTCCTTCCCCTGTCGAAGAAGGATGAGCTGATCCCCGACACGAACGCGGTGGCGGACGCCCTGCGCTCACGCTGGGCGGTCGAAGTAGACGTGACTCAGGCGATCGGCCGCCGCTACCGGCGCCAGGACGAGATCGGTACCCCTTATTGCGTCACCGTCGACTTCGACACCCTCGACGACCGGGCCGTCACCGTCCGCGACCGGGACACAATGGCCCAGGACCGGGTATCAATCGATCAGGTACCCGCCTACCTCGCAGACCGCCTGCCCTAGAGCCATACAGGGCCCTGGTTCACGACGACCGCGACGCTCTCGAGCCCTCTCTCTTCCCCGCCCTCGAGGGCGGGGTGGCCGAGCGAAGCGAGGACGGGGTGGGGGCGACGGTCAACCAGCAATGCTGCTCCTTTGGTCCCTCCCCCCATCCGTCCTCGGAGCTGCGCTCCGAGTCCACCTTCCCCTCGAGGGGAAGGAAGAATGCGGGCCTCACGAATCCCCTGCCGTCGCGAAACAAGACAGATCCCGACGACGAGCGGCTAGCGCCTGGGTCGGGCGGGGCGAACGATCAGGTTGCGGCCTTTGAGGGACTTGCCATTCAGCTCGGCGAGGGCCGTTTGTGCGGCTGAACCGGGCATGCTCACGAACCCGAAGCCACGGGAGCGGCCGGTCTTGCGGTTGGTGATGATGGTGGCGTCGCTGACCTTGCCGTAGCGGCCGAACAGATCCTGCATGTCCTCCTCCGTGGCGGCCCATGGCAGGTTGGCCACGTACAGGCTCTCGGCGGTGTCGGACTTCGGCTTTTCCCGCCGCTTGCGGCTGGGGCGGTCCGGCTTGGCCTCGGGCCGGGTATGCCGACGGGAGCGAGGCTCGTCACCCATGCGGTGGCCGCTTTCGTGGAGTGAGCTCAGTTTGGGCGCCTCGATGGGAGCGTCCAGACCCAGTTCGTGCTGCATCCGTCGAACCGACCGCCGCTGATCGTGAGCGACCAGGCTGACGATTGTCCCGGTGGCACCAGCCCGGGCCGTCCGTCCAGACCGGTGCAGGTAGTCCTTGTGGTCGGCGGGGGGATCGAAGTGCACGACGGAGGCCACGGAGTCGATGTGGATCCCGCGGGCGGCAACGTCGGTAGCGATCAGTGCGCTCGCTCGACCGGTTGCGAACTCTTTGAGTGCCCGATTGCGCTGATTCTGGTTGCGACCGCCATGCATGGCGACAGCGCCGACTCCCAGCTTGCTGAGCTGGCGGGCCAATCGATCGGCTCCATGGCGGGTGCGGGTGAAGACAATCGACCTGCCGGCTGCTTCGACCAGCTCTGCGGTGTGCTGGACGCGATCGTGGCGCTGCACCAGCCAGAAGTGGTGGCGGGCGTCGATGGTCTCGGGCTCAACGGTCCCGGCCTCGTGACTGATGGGGTCCCGCTGATAGTCGCGACTCAGGACGGCGATGTCGCCGTCGAGTGTGGCAGAGAACAGCAAGGTCTGGCGATCGGCGGCGGTCCGGTCGAGAAGGCGCCGGACGGCCGGCAGGAAACCCATGTCGGCCATGCGGTCGGCTTCATCCACCACCACGATGTCGCACTGACTGAGGTTGACGGATTTCTGCTCGATCAAGTCTTCCAACCGTCCCGCGGTGGCCACCAGCACGTCGACACCTTTGCGAAGGGCGTTCTTCTGAGGGCCGTACCCGACTCCTCCGTAGACGGCCAGGACGCGGCGATCGACGGCCTTGGCCAATGGGGCAAGCTCCTTCTTGATCTGCTCGGCAAGCTCACGGGTCGGGGCCAGGACCAGGGCGCGGGGGCGGTGCTTGACCGCCTGGTCGACCCTGGCCAGCAGCGGGAGCCCAAAGGCGAGGGTCTTGCCGGACCCGGTGGGGGCCTTGCCGCTGATGTCCCGGCCGGACAGGGCGTCGGGTATCGCAGCGCTCTGCACGGGGAAGGGTTCGACGAGGTCGCGCACTTCAAGGGCGCGGACAAGCGAGTCGGGGAGCCCGAGTTGGGCGAATGTGGTCGTCATGATGCTCCTGGTCCCGGTGGGGAAGGTTGGGTTGATTGCCTATGTCTCGCTCGGTCGCGGTTGCGATCTCGAGAGTCGGCTGAAGAGGCAATCCAACCGGGTGAGAGTCTGGTCCGCTATCACCGGGGAAGCGACAGTGCGCTGGCCTCCGCCCGGTGCGGCTGCGGAACGATAGCAGCCTCCCGGCGGGAAGGAGGGAAAAGGCCGGCTAGCGGGTGAGTTCTCCTGCCAGCGCCACCAGGTCCTCCACTACCGAAACGATCAGGTCCGGGAAAGCCACGACGCCACCAAAGCCGGTGAACAGCAGACCGTTCTCGATGCGGTAGAGATGTTGTGGGCTGCGCTGGGTCTTGACCTGGCCGGTGGTTAGCGAGTAGGCCTCATTGATCGGGAAGTCGATGCTCTCCTTCACCTTGTCGACGAACTCGCGAAAGGTGGCTCGTCGCTGGGTTCCGAACTGGATCAGCACCGTGTCGGGTCGGTCCGCCTTGACGGCGAAGGATCGATCCCAAGCCGGGTCGTCGAACCAGACGAAACGACTCCGAAATGGTCTGCGGTGTCGCAAGCGCGATGGCCTGGCCCAAACACTCAGCCCGGCTTCCTCCGGCCATCCTCCCAATAGGGCTTCAAAGCGCGTGGTGGTCACGCTGCTTTCGCCCCCGGTGTTGTGGATGTGGACGGCGACCGGAATTCCGTCGATGACGCCCTCCAGCTTGCTGGCCTTGCGCTCTTCGACCTTCTCCAGCCCCGTCCGCTCGGCGGCCTCGCCGAGCCCGAGGCGCGCCAGGCATCCATGATCTTTCGACTCGACATCGACTCCTCCCGGCCTGGACACTACGCGACCCTCCAGACCCGCGTACTAGTCGAGCGCCGGCTCGGGACCCTTGCCGTCGAAGTAGGGATGGATGGGCAGCACCTCACGGGCCGGCGCGGCCATTGCTCGCTCGGCCGCCTTCAGGTACCCCTCGGCGGTCCGGTCCCAGGTGTAGCGGTCGTGGACGCGCTGGCGGCCGGCGTCCGCCAGCTCCTCCCACTCGTCGCCCAGCGCTCGCTCGAGGCCGCCAGCGATGCTGGCCGGATCGGTCGGATCCACCAGCACGCCGTACTCACCATCCTCATCGACCAGGCTCTCTGACGGCCCGCCGTTGCGGGTCACGACTACTGCCAGGCCGGAGGCGGCGGCCTCGAGGGGAGCGAGACCGAAGGGCTCGTACAGAGCCGTCAGGCAGAAGACTCCGCCATGTCGGGCCAGATGCCGGTAGGCCCCGGCCAGTCGTTCCTGACCCTGGATACCGAAGGCGGCCACCATGCCTTCCAGGTTGTTGCTTTCGATGACGTCGCGTACCCGGCGGATTTCCTGGCGCTCGGTGGGCGTGGCGCGACTGGCATCCACCAACGGGTCGGACAGTGAACCGGTGACCAGGACGAGGTTGGCCGAGCGCTGCAAGCGTGGGCTGGAGGCGTAGGCCTCCACCAGGCCGACGATGTTCTTCTTGGGATCCAGCCGGCTGGAGGCGACTACGGCTGGCAGCCCTGCCCGGCGCCCGACCGCCTGCTCGATGCGCAACTCCACGTAGTCGGCTATCTCCCGGTCGAGCGGCGATTCGGAGTCCCGATCGAAGGTGGCCAGATTCACGCCCGGTGGAACCACCGAGAATCTCGCATCGTCGGTGGTGTCTATCGCCGCTGCGTAGCGCGGATGACCGTACTGCTCGACCCGTTCCAGATTGGTGGATGTGATGTTGACACCGGAGTGGTTGATGGCGAGATTCTCGGCCGCCAGGCGGGTACCGAAGTGATACTGCCGGTCGAGATCTGCCATTTCGGTGTCCACCGCCAGTTTGTCCAGCTTCTGGGCACCGAGCGAGTGGGCTGTGAAGGTAAAGGGTGCTCCGGTTTCACGGCGTAGTAGTACGGCGGAGATTCCCCCATCGCCGTAGTGCCCGGTGAAGACGTCGGGCAAGGTGCCGCCATAGAAGTCGAGAATGCTGGGAACCCAGTCACGCACCAGGTACGGCCACAACTGTTCCTTGGGGAGGAAAGCGTTGTTGTCGCCGGCAGGTAGGCGAATGATCCGGACATTCGGCTCGTCCGGGTATCCATCAGTCCCGGCCGAGAACTCGGGCCAGGCCGGATCGTCAACCAGCCGGGTGAGGATGTCGACCCGATGGCCGAGCCGGCCCAGCGCGAGAGCGACTTGCTTGACGTAGACCAACTGCCCCCCGAAGTCGGGGTGGGCAGTCAGATGGCTGTCGGCCGGATCGAAGTTGCCCTGCGGATTCAGGAACGCCAGATGCACCCGGCGAGTCTATGGGGCGTGGCCGGTTCTACCCCTGCACGTCGAGGCTGAACGGCGGGTACTCGTCCGTGAGGCCGGCTATCCACGAGGAGACCCGACCGGTCCACCGGAGTACACCCTCGATGTACTCGTGAATGCCCTGGTTCGCCTGGCCGGTGAAGGCGATAATCCAGTAGCCGATCCACCCGCCGATGGCCAGGCCAATGCTCAGCACCCAGACGACGATCAGGTGGGGGAGGGCAAGAGCAAACTTCAGCCCCAGGACACCTGTCAGCGCCAGCCAACGATTGCGGTCGGGACTGTCGTCCGTTACTGCGAACTCAACCTCGTAGGAGACTGGATCAAACTCGAACGGCGGATAGGCGTCGGTCAAGCTGAAGCTCCACGATTGGAGCCGGAGGGCCCAGCCGATGGTATTGGCTAGCAAATTGTGGATGCCGTCCGGCAGTCGCTTCCCCGTGAAGAGAACAATGAAGTACCCGACCCAGCCCATGAAGAGGGCTGCCAGGTAAACGAAGATGAGGATGAAGGCATGGGGGACGAGCAGGATCCCCTTCCACAGGATGATGCCGAGGACGGCCAACCATCTGCTGCGCTCACCGGTGCCGTAGTCGGCACTGAATTCCACCGGATATGCCATCGAACCCTCCCTGGTCGTATCCCGAGACAATACCGGACGGGGTTAGGCGACTGTCGTCCATTGGGCGAGCGTAACCTCAGGCCATGTTGACGTTTCCCGACGATTTCGTGTGGGGTGTCGCCACTGCCTCCTACCAGATTGAAGGTGCCACTACCGAGGACG
Source organism: Acidimicrobiia bacterium (assembly GCA_051011455.1). GTDB lineage: Bacteria > Actinomycetota > Acidimicrobiia > Spongiisociales > SHLN01 > SHLN01. The sequence continues at coordinate 10,064 of JBPCTX010000171.1, forward strand.
GGCGTGGCCCGAGCATCTGGGACACCTTCTCGCGCATGCCTGGAAAGGTCCTCAACGGAGACACGGGGGACGTTGCTTGTGACCACTACCACCGGTGGCAAAGCGACGTCGAGCTAATGAAGACACTGGGAGTCCAGGCGTATCGGTTCTCTATCGCCTGGCCCAGGGTTCTTCCCGAGGGAACCGGCAGAATCAACACTCCGGGCCTTGACTTCTACGATCGGCTGGTTGACGGTCTCCTCCAGGCTGGGATCGTTCCTTTCCCGACCCTCTACCACTGGGATCTGCCCCAGGCCCTCGACGACGAGGGCGGTTGGCTGGCCCGCGCGACGGCCGAGGCCTTTGCCGAGTATGCCGACATCGTCGCCACCAGATTGGGCGATCGTGTTAAGAACTGGGTGACTCTCAACGAACCCTGGGTCATTTCCCACCTCGGGTATGGGAGCGGTGAACACGCCCCCGGGCACACCAACTGGGATGAGGTGTGGCCGGTCGCCCACCATCTTCTTCTCGGCCACGGCCTCGCCACCGAACGGATCCGTCGCTCGGTTCCCGGGTCGAACATAGGCCTGGTGCTGAACCTGGAGCCTCAGTATCCGGCTTCGGCCGATCGCGGTGATGTGGATGCAGCCGGACTCGCCGACGGCTACTGGAACAGGTGGTTCCTGGACCCAGTCGCGGGGCGCGGCTACCCGGCCGACGTTGTCGCCGACTGTGGCTGGGATCAGAGCGAGGTCCGTAGCGGAGACATGGACAGGATCGCCTCCCCGATCGACCTGTTGGGTGTCAACTTCTACAGTCGGAAGGTGGTCGCCGCCTCGGAGGAACCCATGGTATCCAGAGCCGGTGAGCGGCTGGAAGAGGCCGAGACCACTGCCATGGGTTGGGAGGTGTACCCGGCGGGCTTGTATGACATCCTCGTCAGGGTCGACGCTGATTACGAATTCCCAGCCATCTGGATCACAGAGAACGGGGCGGCCTACGAGGACCGTATCGTCGCAGGGCGGGTGGAGGATGACGACCGCATCTCGTACATCCGGCGGCACCTGCAACAGGTCTACCGTGCCCTCCAGGCAGGTGTGCCGGTTCTCGGCTATTTCGCCTGGTCACTGATGGACAACTTCGAGTGGGGTCGCGGCTACACCAAGCGCTTCGGCCTCACATACGTCGACTACGAGACTCAAGCCCGCACGATCAAGAAAAGCGGCGAGTGGTATTCCCGCGTTGTCTCGTCCAATCGGGTACGACTCTCCTAGTCGAGACATGTCGAGGCCCGGGTCGAGCTTCGGCTCGTCACTCTCCGCGAGCGGGTACCGTATGGCTCGTGGCCTATCAGCGGGAAGATATCGAGCGGGTGCGGGCGGCCACCAACCTTGTCGAGCTGGTCGGCGAGGTGACGAAGGTGAAGAAGTCCGGCCGCAATGTGATGGCGGTGTGTCCTTTCCATCAGGAGAAGACGCCGTCCATGTCGGTCGATGCCGCCCGCGGGCTCTATCACTGCTTCGGGTGCGGCGAGAGCGGCGACCTATTTCGTTTTGTCGAGCAAACCCAGGGCCTCGGGTTCAGTGAAGCCCTGGAGCTTCTGGCCCGGCGCTCCGGCATCCAGCTGCGAGTCGACCCGCTGGAGCGAAAGCGCCGTGGGGAGCGTGAGCGCCTGATCGAGGCTGTTGGTTCCGCCATCGAGTTCTATCACGAGCGGCTCCGCAAGGCCGACGATGCCGGATCCGCCCGCAGCTACCTGCGCAAGCGGGGATATGACACCGACGTGGTCGAACGCTTCCAGCTCGGCTACTCCCCGGATGGGTTCACCCCTCTCTACGACTATCTACGCAACGATCGCAAGGTCCCCGACAAGGTGATGGAAACCGCCGGGTTGGTCTCGCGCAATCAGCGGGGACGAATGTACGACCGGTTCCGGGGACGGGTGATGTTCCCTATCTTCGACCTGCGGGGCGATCCTGTTGGTTTCGGAGCCCGCCTGTTGGACGGCGATGGTCCCAAGTATCTCAACAGCCCCGAGACCCCCATCTACAGCAAATCCCGGCTCCTATATGGCTTGAACTGGGCCAAGTCTGAGATGGTGCGCCAGGGGGTGGCGGTGGTGGTCGAGGGCTACACCGACGTGATCGGTGTCCATCAGGCCGGGATTCCTGCGGTCGCTACCTGTGGCACCGCCTTCGGAGAGAGCCACCTGGATCTCCTGCGCCGGTTCACCGAGCAGGGTGTTCTGGCGTTCGACGCCGACGAGGCCGGCACCGTTGCCGCCCTGCGGGGGTTCGAACATTCCGTGCCGGGCGATCTTGACCTGCGAGTGGCCCTGCTGCCGGCCGGCCGCGACCCGGGTGACCTGGCCGAGTCGGGTGAGATCGAGTTGTTGCGCCAGGCATTGTCGAGCGAGTCGTCGGTGCCTTGGCTGCAGTTCCGGCTGGAGCAGGAACTGGGTCAGCACCGCTTGGATGAGCCCGAAGCCCGGGGCCGGGCGGTGCGGGCGGCGGCCGCGATCGTGGCCCGACATCCGGATGCCGTCACCCGCCATGAGTACGCGGTCTTCTTGTCTCGAAAGACCGGTGTCGACCTGCCCGTCATCGAACAGGCTGTTGTAAGGGCCGCCCGCACGGCCACGGCGCCCCCCGACGAGCAACCGGCTGCCCCCTACCAGCGACCGGTTTCGGGAAGGGGGAGGGCAGAGCAGGAGTACCTCAGGTTGATGTTGGCAAACGACGCCGGCCTGGCCGGAGCCCCGCTCGAGCCCCAGGCCTTCGGAGATGCTCTGCACCGGGCCGCCTTTGAGTTACTGACACCGGTGGTGACTTCACTTGAGCCCGGATCGGTCCCGGAACTGGGCTCGCTGATCGGTGAGGACTCGGGAGAGGTGGCGACGCTGCTGCGGCACCTCGCCATGGTCGATCGACCCCTGGCGGCCGCACCCGACGTAGCCCGCCGCATCACGGTGTGGCAACTCGAGGATCGGATCAAGCAGCTTCAGGCCGACCTGGCGGCAACTTCTGCAGAAGACGACCGTTCACAGGAAACCTCCGAGCTATTAGGTTTATTGGAGAGGAAGCAGACGCTCCTCACCAACGACTGAGGCTCATCGGTGACCGATACGGAACAGGGAGTGATTGAACTACTCGTGCGGCGGGGGAGCCAGCGCGGCTTCCTCACCATGGGCGAAGTCCAGCAGGAGCTGGAGGACGCCAAGGCTCCCGCCGAGTCGTTCGAACGGGTACTGGATTCACTCAAGACCTCGGAGATCCGCATCGAGGAGGACGGGCCTGAAGCCTGGGACGACCTTCACAGCGGCGACGATCTGATCGTGGTCTCTGACCCTGTCCGCATGTACTTGCAGGAGATCGGCCGGGTTCCTCTGTTGACACCGCAGCAAGAGGTTGAACTGGCCATGCAAATCGAAAATGGCCGGCGCGGTTCGCAGCGTTTGGAGGATGAGTCCAGCCTCGACAAGGACGAGAAGGCGTTTCTAGAACTCACCCGCAAGAAGGGCGTGCGGGCGGCCGAGCACCTGGTGGAAGCCAATCTCCGTCTGGTGGTGTCAATCGCCAAGAAGTACGTGGGGCGGGGGATGCCGCTGCTGGACCTGTTCCAGGAAGGCAACCTCGGCTTGATGCGGGCGGCCGAGAAGTTCGATTACCGCAAGGGCTTTCGATTCTCGACATACGCCACCTGGTGGATCAGGCAATCGGTCACCAGAGCGTTGGCCGATCAAGGGCGGACCATCCGGGTGCCGGTTCACATGGTGGAGACCATCAACAAGCTGATCCACGCCCAACGAGCATTGATGCAAGAGCTCGGGAGGGAGCCGACAATTCCCGAGATTGCCGCCGACCTCGAGGTCGATCCCGAACGGGTGACTGAGCTGCGCCGGATCGCCCAGGACCCGGTTTCGCTCGAGAGTCCACTCGGGACCGAAGAGGAATCAACCCTGGGCGACTTTGTGGAAGACCGCGAAGCCGACGTGCCGGTTGAGGTGGCCTCCTTCAAGCTGCTTCAGGAGTACATCGCCCTGGCACTCGAAGAACTAAACGAGCGCGAGCGCCAGGTGCTGGTAATGCGCTTCGGCCTGGAAGACGGCAAGGTCCGGACTCTGGAAGAAGTAGGCGCCTACTTCGGCGTCACCCGGGAACGGGTACGGCAGCTGGAAACCAAAGCATTGGCCAAGCTGCGACTGCCCGCTCGCAACCGCGAGCTGCAGGGTTTCCTCGACTCCTGATCACTCAGTTGGGTCGGCACCCTGGCTGCGAGCCACTTCGTTGGCCTTGTCCATCAGTCCCTTGCCCTTCGCGACCAGGTCCTGGACTTCGGGACGGGCAGTCGCCTCGTTCACCGATTCCATGATCTGCTCATAGCGTTCGCGCCCGGCCTTGGAGCCCAGCACGTAGCCGACTCCAAGGCCGACAATTAGTCCTGATTTGAAACCCATCTCTCATCCCTCGTTGACGATTGCGAGAGTCTATTGCCGCCGGCCGTCTGCAGTCACATGGCTGGTGGCGCATTCGGAAGCAGTCGCCCGAGGTCCTTGGGGGTTGGCTCCAAGCAGGTCCATCCGGCTGCCGGGCACCGTCGGGTGTCCTCCGGCTGCTGCTACCCTTTCGCCGTCCATCCGGGGTAGCTCAATCGGCAGAGCGACGGGCTGTTAACCCGCAGGTTGCGAGTTCGAGTCTCGCCCCCGGAGCCACTCCCCAAAGACGAAAAGGCGCCGGATGGCGCCTTTTCATCATCCCCCTGGAGGAGATCAGCCGGTGGCGTCGCCGCCCACCAGGCTCTTGATGAAGCGGACGATCTCGTGCGCCGTCTCACCGGCACTTCGCAGTTCGGATCCCGCCGACTTGAGTTCGGCGTGGGCTGATCGCAGCACCTCAGTAGATCCGGGGTAGTCGGAGGGCTTGAGGCCGATCACCATGTCCGGGACGGCAGCCGCTCCCTCGCCACCGGAGGCGACCAGCCTTTCCATGTCCGTCAACAGAGCCTCGGCTTCCTCGACATCGAAACCGTTCTCCTCCAGCCGGTCGAGAACATCTCCGAGCCATCCGG
>JBPCTX010000172.1:0-3211 GCA_051011455.1 Acidimicrobiia bacterium
CCCCGGGGACAGCGCCTCGACGAATGATTGAGTGAACCTGAGGTTGGAGACGGCACCGCCAATGACTCCATCCTCAATCAGAAACGTACCGTTGCGGGTGAGGCCGGTCACCACCTGAGTGCGTGGGTCGAGTATCCGGCAGTAGTTGAAGGTGGTCACAAACAAGCCGCGCTTCACCGAAGCGATCATCTCTGCAACCCGGTTGTCTCCAGCCCGGAAGTGCAAGTTGATGGGGACCGCCCCGAAACCGTCACCACCCGGGATGGCATGCCCGGTGGTACCGGTGTCGGCTCGCTTGGCCGTCCTGAGATCATGAGCCACTGCCTTCGAAACTCCGGCATCGACGATGGTCAGCTTGCGCTTGGGGGTGCCGTCGGCATCAAAGGGCAAACCGACCGCCAACGGGTCACTGTGGTCATCCTCGATGGTGATGGCAGGATCGAACTGCCGGGTTCCCAGATCGACGAAGCTCTGGCCCTCGTGGTGGATCTTGCCGTTCCAGCCGTAGTAGCCCAGGAAGAACATCATGGTGGAGGCGCATTCGGGGCTGAGGACCACTTCGTACTCGCCGGGCTCGACATCAACCGTGGCCTCCGAGTCGCGGGCGGTTGTGGCCGCCAGGGCACCCAGGCGGGAACCATCGATGTCGAAGATCCGGGACGAGGTGGAGTGGGCAGATCCGGCCGAGGTCGGGCTCTGATGGATGCCGTCCAGGGTGGCCCGGCTGGTGTAGGCCAGGTGGTGCTGGCCCGCCGAATTGGCAAACGCGGTCGGCCCGCCCTGGGTGTCGCAGTAGCCGGCACCCAGCAGTCCATCGCCGGCCGCGATGAACTCAGCTACCCGGGTTCCCCGATCCTCCGGCGAGGCCTCGGCGGTCTCAGGATCAAACCGACTCAGTTCGGCCAACTCGGCCTGTGGTGCCAGCCCGGGCCAATCTCGATCCGTCGGCCGAAGTCGGGCCGAGTGGATGGTCTCCTCAACCAGCGACTCCAACCCGGCCAGATCGGAGCGAGTCGTCGTTGCCACTGCGACCCGATCGTTGACCGACAGCTTGAGCTGAGTGTTGAAACCGTGCTCGCCCACGTTCTGGTGAATGAAGGAGTTGGCGAAGCGGGTGAGGGCGTGCTCGGTTCCGTCAACGATGACCTGGGCCTCGGCCCGGTCCCCCACCAGCCCGATCACCTTCTCGGCGACTTCTTGAACATTCATCCGGTAACCCCCACCCGCACGTCGCGGAAACGGGCCGGAGCCGCCGGATGCCCGGTGTGGCCCGACTGACCCGGCTGTCCCTTGCCGCAGTTGGGGATCCCCCAGTAGGTCATCTCGTCCTGGCCTGCTAGCCGGTCCATCGAGCCCCAGAACTGGGGGCTGATGCCTGTGTAGGTGGGGTTGCGAACCATCCGACCCAGCTTGCCGTCTTTGATTTCCCAACCGGCCTCGCACCCGAACTGGAAGTTGAGGCGCTTGTCGTCGATCGACCATGAGCGGTTGGTGGACATGTAGACACCGTCTTTGGTGTCCGAGATGATTTCCTCCAGCGAGGAGTCCCCCGGGAGCAAGCCGATGTTGGTCATGCGCACCATCGGCAGGCGGTTGTAGCCGTCGCCTCTCACCATCCCACCGGGCGGCAATCCGGCGATGGCGGCCGAGTCCCGCCCGGACAGGACGCCGACCCAGATCCCGTCCCGCACGATATCTACTCGCTGGGCGGGCGTGCCCTCATCGTCGTAGCCGAACGTGGCCAGTGCGCCGGGAAGGGTGGCGTCGGCGGTGATGTTCATGACCGGCGAGCCGAACTGGAGGGTTCCCAGCTGGTCGATATCCAGCCACGAGGTTCCCGCAAAAGCCGCCTCCCACCCGAGGATCCGGTCTAGCTCGGTGGCGTGGCCGACCGACTCATGAATCTGAAGGGCCAGCTGGCTCGATTCCAGCACCAGGTCGAGGGTGCCGGATGGACACTCGGGAGCGGTCAGCAGGGCGACGGCCTCCTCGGCCACCCGCCCGGCGTTGCCCGGCAGGTCGAAACGGCGGATGACCTCATATCCGCCGGTTTCGAATTGCCCGAAGCTCTGGGGATAGGAGCGACGCTGGGTCTCCGACTCACCCAGGGCGGTGGCGGCCATCTCTCCGCCCGCTTCCACCAGGTGTTGAGAGATCCGGTGGCCCTGACTGGAGACGAAGAACTTCTCGGTGTCCCACAGCCGCATTGAGGCCTCGGCCAATCCGACCCCCTTCACCTCCTGCATGGCAGCTGTGACGGCCACCAGCAGGTCGGCTTTCTCCGAGAGGGCCACATCGAACAGAGCTTCCTCGTAAGGGGTCTCGTAGTGATCAGTCACCACCGGCACATCCAGTAGCTGTAGTGGCTCGCCGGCGGCCAGGCTGGAGGCGTGGGCGATGGCGGCGGCCCGGGCACCGGCCTGACGAGCGGCCTGGTCGCTCATTTCGGGGGTGGCGTAGAAGCCCCAGGACGAGCCGATCAAAGCCCGGACGCCTACTCCGGCGCTCTCGTCGTAATCGAGCTCATGGATGTTCTGGTTCAGGCAACTAAGGCCCTGCTGGCGAACGATCATGGCGCGGGCGTCCGCGTAGGTGGCTCCGGCCGCCAATGCTCCTTCAACTGCTGCCTGGGCGTAATCGAACATGCCGGTGAACTCTATCCAACCGCGGCTGGCGGCGAGAAGAGCTCCACCGGGCAGGCACTAGCATCGCGGCCGATGGGTATGCGAACAGTGACAGTGTTTGGCTCCTCGGTCGGCTCGCCGGGCGAGACCGACTACGACCAGGCTGTGGAGCTGGGCGCGGTGCTGGCCGAGGCCGGATACGCCGTCGCCACCGGCGGATACGACGGGCTGATGGAGGCTGTTTCCGCCGGGGCAGGCGAAGCCGGTGGCACCGTGATCGGTGTCACCGCCCCGGAGGTGTTTCCGCACCGTGTCTCCCCTAACCGTTTTGTGCAGGAGCAGGTGCGGGCCGCCAGCCTGACCGAGCGCATCCACGAGTTGGTCGACCTCGCCGACGCCTCGATCGCTCTCCCCGGCAGCATCGGTACCTTCACCGAACTGATGGTGGCCTGGAACCTCGCATTCGTTGCCAGATTCTCCGAGACTCCCGCCCACCCGGTCATTGCAGTCGGGCCGGTTTGGGAGGAGCTGGTCACACATCTCGGCGATCTACTCGGCACGGACGCTTCGCTGGTCACCTTCGTCGA
>JBPCTX010000173.1:0-10924 GCA_051011455.1 Acidimicrobiia bacterium
GGCCTGTAGGTCGCGCCGCTAGGGCGCTGTGGTGGTAGTGGTCGTGGTTGAGGACGGCGGCACCGTGGTGGTGGTTGTGCTCGGCGGTGGTGGCACTTCACCGATCCGGACCGTGATGGTGGTTCCCGGCTCAACCAGCACGCTGGCAGGGGTCTGCTGTTCGAGCACAATCCCTTCCTGACCCGATTCAGCGGTGACTTCTATCGGTTCGCCGAGCGCCATTGCCAATCCAAGGGCGCCGAGAGCATTGCGAGCTTCTGCCTCGGTGTTGCCAACCAGGCTGGGGACGGCCACCGGTTCGATGCCAAGCGACACCACCAGGGTTACCACCTGGTTCTTGGGAATGATCTCGAGGGCACCCGGCTCGGTACGGATGACCTCACCCTCGGGGATGGTGGCGTGGAACTCCCGTTCCACCACCGTTTGAACGCCGAGGTTCGATAGTGCGGCCAGGGCGTCGATGGCGAAGAAGCCGGTGTAATCGGACAGCACCACCTGTTCCGGCCCTCCCGAGACCACGAGAGTGACCTCGGTACCGGGCGGATGGTTGGTGCCGGCGGGCGGGTCCTGGCTGATTACCTGATTGGCCACGATCTCGTCGTCGGTGACAGTCTCAATGCGGACGATGAAGTCGGCCTCGGATAGCAACTCGGACGCCGCTGTCGCGTCCCGCCCTTCCACATTGGGGACGGTGAAGGTCTCGGCGCCGCTGGATATGACCAGCGTCACGCTGTCGGTGGCGTCGACGAGGTCGCCGGATGACGGATCAGTCGAGGCAACGGTGCCCTCCTGGAACTCGTCACTGGGCCGGCGGCTCAAAACGAATCGAAGGTCCAGGTCCTGCAACTCCTCGATGGCTTGAGCCTCGGTGGACCCGATCAGGTTCGGCATCTCGACCAGTTCGTCCTGGGCGTCGGATCCTCGCAAACCGTCGAGCAGATAGAGGCCGGCTACCAGGACCACCACCAGGAGGATGATCGACCCGATCACAATCGACCAGGGGGTCCTCCGTTCTGGAATCGGCGGCATCATCTGGCGGTAGGCCTCGTCTGGGGGAACTGTTGGTGGGGGGGTGGGTACCACCAGCTGGGTGGGATCCTCCGGGGCGGCGGCACCCCCCACAGCCCCGACCGGTTGGCCGCTCAGGAAGCGCAGCAGGTCCCGGCGCATCTCCTCGGCACTCTGATAGCGATCAGCCGGCTTCTTCTGCAGCGCTCTCATCACGATGGCGTCCAGTTCGGGAGGGACGTCGGGGTTGGTGGCAGATGGCGCCGTGGCGGCCTCCGACACGTGCTGGTAAGCCACCGAGACCGGAGTCTCGCCGGAAAAGGGTGGCCGGCCGGTCAGCATCTCGAACAGCACCACCCCGAGTGCGTAGAGGTCGGAACGACCGTCGGCGGTCTGACCCTGCGCCTGCTCCGGACTGAAGTAGGTGGCCGTGCCGATGACGGCCCCGGTGCGCGTGAGTTCCTCGGAGTCATCCCAGGCCCTGGCAATGCCGAAGTCGGTGACTTTCACACTGCCGGTTTCGGTCAGAAGGATGTTGCCGGGCTTGACGTCCCGGTGGGCCAATCCTCCCCGCGCCGCCACCGCCAGGGCGGCAGCCACCTCACTGGCGATCTCGGCCGCCCGCCGGGGCAGCAGCGGTCCCTCTGATCTGAGGACGTCTCGCAGCGTCCGGCCCTCTACCAGTTCCATGACTATGAAGTAGTGGCCGTTGTCTTTTCCGGTGTCGAAGATGCTGACGATGTTCGGGTGCGTGAGGTTGGCGGCCGCCTGTGCTTCGCGCCGAAAGCGTTGGATGAACGCTTCATCGGTTGCGTAGTTGGCGTGCAGCATCTTGACTGCCACTTTGCGGCCGAGCACTTCGTCACTGGCCGCGTAGACATCGGCCATACCCCCGCGAGCGAGGTGGGCGTTGAGCCGATAACGGTCGGCCAGCAGCGTGGTGTTCATGTCAGACATGGATGACGCCGGGATCGGGGTGCCCGGTTCCCGGATTGTAGAGAGATTTCGTTATTGGGCGGTCGCAAGCCAGGCATTCATCACTGTGCGCGCGATTGGAGCCGCCACTTTCCCACCGGTGGCGTCCTGGCCGGCCGGACCGCCGCTCTCGACCACGACCGCGATGGCAATGGAGCGGGCGTCGGTTCGGGCGAAGCCGATGAACCAGGCGTGAGGTGGAGAATCGGGGATCTCGGCGGTGCCCGTCTTGCCCCCCACCACGGCGCCCTCGATCGACGCTGCCGTGCCGGTGCCGCGGGAGACCACGTCCACCATCAACTCCGACAACACCGCCGCGGTGCCGGGGCTGACCGCACGCCGCAACTGCACCGGCCCGGTCTGGGAGAGGATGTTCAACTCGCGATCGAACCGTTCAGAAACCAGGTAGGGACGCATCAGGACTCCATCGTTGGTAACCGCCGCGGCCACCATCGCCATTTGCAAGGGAGTGGCCTGCACATCGCGCTGCCCGATGGCGCTCTGGGCGGTGGCCGGCAGGTCGCCCTCGAGCGAGGAGGTGGGGAACACAGAGGGGATGGTGGAGAGCTCGAACGGGATCGAATCGTTGTAGCCGAAATCCTCGGCGGTGGACCCGAGCAGCGCTGCGCCTGCGTCCATCCCGATCTGGCCGAAAACGGTATTGCAGGAGCGCCGGAAGGCCTGGGCGAAGCTGACGGCGGTTCCGTCCCCGCACGTCGCCCGGTCGGCGTTGCGGATCACGGCCGACGATCCGGGCAGGGCCAGCTGGAGCGGGTCGGGATACATCGTGTCCGGGTTGGCCAGTCCGCTCTCCAGGGCTGCTGCTGCTGTTATCACCTTGAAGGATGAACCCGGGGCCAGGATTTGATCAACCACCCTGCTGAGCAGCGGGAGAGCGGGGTCTGCCGCCAACTCATCTCCCGCCACCGGGGACTCGCCGACCAGCAGGTTGGGGTCGAAGGACGGCGAAGAGTAGAAAGCCAGCACCTCGCCGGTGGTCGGCTCGAGAGCCACCACTGCGCCCGCATTCCCCGCCAGTGCCTCGGCCGCCGCCAGTTGAACCGGGTGGGAAACGGTCAGACGGATGCCCTGAGCGCCCTGTTCCCGGCCCACGATCGCATCGATGATCCCGGAAAATGTGAGGTCGGATCCACTGCTGAGCTCGCGACCGAATTCCTTCTCGATCCCGGAGTCACCAAACAGCAGGGTGGAGTATCCGACGGCGTGAGCAAGCAGGCTCCCTTCCGGGTAGGCGCGAATGAAGTCGAGGGCTGATCCGGGATCGGGCGTGGATTCGGCTGCCACCACCCCTTCCCGCGTCACGATCGGACCGCGCTCGGTGGCACTGCGGGCGGCTGCCACCCGGGGGTTGCGGAGGTCGTCGCGGTAGCGGGGCCCGGCCACCACCTGCAGGTAGGTGAGGTTGAGGACGAGGAGGCCGAACACCGCCAGCAGCACGAAAGCCAGGCGACGGATAGGTGTGTTCATGTGGCGACCTCGTGGCCTGAGGTATTCACGAGGCGTACCGAGTGGTTCACGAAGCGACCTCGTGTGAGATGCGAGCCAAGATCGCGATGGCGATCGCATTGGCAACCAGCGACGAGCCCCCGTATGACATGAAGGGGAGCGTGATGCCGGTGAGCGGGAGCAAGCGGGTGACCCCGCCGATGATGAGGATGGCCTGGATGGCGATGACCGTGGTGAGGCCGGCTGCCAGCAGCTTGCGGTAGGGGTCGCGCGCCCGCAAGGCCACCCCGAAACCGACGGCCACCAGCAGGGCATAGGCGGCCACAACGGCCAGGGACCCGGCCAATCCGGTCTCCTCGGCCACGGCCGCGAAGATGAAGTCGGTGGTGGCGCTGGGGATGAAGTCGGGCCGTCCCAGTCCCAGCCCGGATCCGGTCAGGCTGCCGCTGCCGAGGGCGAAGAGGCTCTGGGCGATCTGGAATCCGCTGTCGGCGAAGTCATCCCACGGCCGCAGCCAGGCGTCGAAGCGCCGTTGGACGTGGTCGAACAAGCGGGCCGCAACCACCGTTCCCATCACGAATAGCCCCGCCCCGACCAGGGGATATGAGATGCGTCCACTGGCCGCGTAGAGCATGGATGCGAACAAGGCCAGCAACAGCAACGAGGCCCCCAGATCGCGCTGGTAGACCAGCACCACCAGGCTGACCAGCCAGGCAGCGGCCAGTGGGAAGAGCTGGCGCGGTTCGGGAATGGTGAGGCTGCCCACCCGGCGAGTCGACGAAGCCAGGGCGCCCTGCCGGGAGGCCAGGTAGGAGGCCAGGAACACCACCAGTAGCAGCTTGGCGATCTCCCCTGGCTGGAACCGGACGACGGTGGTGTCGAATACCCGGAGTTGCAGCCACAGCCTCGATCCGTTCACTTCGATTCCGCCCAGCGGCCAGGAACTGGGGAGCAGCGGCAGCATGAACGCGATCAGACCGGCGGTCAGAAACAGATACCGGTACTGCAGCAGCACCTCGGTGCCATACCTGGCGAGAAAGGCGAGCACCGCCACTCCCAGCGCGGCGGCTATCAGCAGCCACCAGCGCTGCAAGCTGGCGGCCTCGGGGTCCAGCCGGTAGATCTCCACCAGGCCCACTGCGGTAATCAGTGCGGTGGTCGGCAACAGGTAAGGGGAGGCGTTTGGGGCCCATTGCCGGAATCCGAGATGAAGCGATCCGAAGGCCACCACCATCACCACGAAGGTGAGGACGATGCTGGCGTCGGGTCCGTCGCCGGCGGCGGCGGTGACGATGGACACCCCCAGTGCCGCGAGAACGGCGGCGCCTGCCAGCAACGCCGCCTCGGCGCTGCGACTCACTCGACTACGTCGACGACGGCCACAGTGATGTTGTCCTCTCCCCCGGCCTGGTTGGCTGCTTCGACCAGCGCCCAGCAGGTGGCCTGGGGAGCCGGCTGCTCCTGCAGGATCCCGGCGATTTCGGCGTGCGGGACCATTGAGGTGAGGCCATCGGAGCAGATCAACACCCGGTCACCCACCCGTAGGTGAACGGTATGCGAGTCGACGATGACTTCCCAGTCGATGCCGAGAGCGCGGGTTATCACGTTTCTCTGTGGATGATGCTCGGCTTCTTCGGCCGAGATGGCGCCCGACGCCACGTATTCGGCGACCAGCGAATGGTCGGTGGTGACCTGCAGCAAATTGGAACGACGGAACAAGTACAGCCTGCTGTCGCCGACATGTCCGACCAGCAGGGTGCCGTCGGGCCGGAACTCCCCGGCCGTGACGGTGGTCCCCATGCCATAGCGATCGGGGCGGTCCTCGGCGGCTTCCATCACGACGCGATTGGCCTCGATTATCCGGTCCGGAAGTGGCTCCTCGGAGCTTGAAACGGTTTCGATTGCCAGCAGGCTGGCAACTTCACCGGCGGCATGGCCCCCCATCCCGTCGGCGACTGCCACCAGCATCGGACCGGCCGAGGCCCCGTCGGCAGCAGGGAAGACCGAGTCCTCATTGCTGTCGCGCACCAACCCCGGATGGGTGGATGTTGCCCACGAGTACTTCATCTGACTTCCATGATCGTCTTGCCTACCTGAACCGAGTCCCCGGCGTTGAGAACGACCGGGCTGGTCGCTCTCCGTCCGTTCACGTACGTTCCGTTGGTGGTGCCGAGGTCGGCCAGGGACATCGTGTCGCCGTCCATCGTAAGACGCAAGTGGAACATGGAGGCATAGGGATCGTCAAGCAGGACATCTGCCTCGGGGCTACGTCCCATCACAATCGAGTCGGTGACCGTCACCCTGGCTCCCACCTCGCCGTCCGATCGGACCACGACCAACTCACCGGCACTGCGCTTGCTACCCCCTCCGGTTGAGGTACCGGCTCCCAGGTGTCCGCCGATGGAGCGGGCCATCAGCCACAGGAACAGGTAGAGCAGTCCAACGAAAGCCACTTTGAGCAGATTGGCGACGAGGGCAGACATTCAGGCTCGGCGGAAGCTGAAGCGCGTCTGGCCAAACCCCACCAGGTCGCCGTCCCGGAGAGAAGTGGCTTCCCGCACCGGCTGCCCATTGAGGGAGGTTCCGTTGCTGGAGGCAAGGTCCTGGATCCAGCACCCGCCGGAGTCGAACCAGAGCAGTGAGTGTGCGCGGGAGACCGTGTCGTCGCCCAGCATGATGTCGGCCCTCCGGGACCGTCCGACCAGCGACCGGTTCTTGCCGAGAGCCATCCGCCGGGACCCATGAGCCTCGATCAGCTGGCCCCACGGGTCCATGGCCCCGGTCCGGGTGGTGGCGGTGACGTCCACTGAGCCGGCAGTCACCTCCGGGCTGGCGTGCAAGGTGACCATCGGTGGACCTTCCATCCGCCAGCCGCGCTCCCGGGCGGCCTCATCGATCACCAGGCACAAGCGGGAAACCACCTGATCGGCGTCGTCGCCCAGGTCGGCCGGGTTGATCGACACGACGAACTCGTTTGGGGCAGTGGGGCCTACACCGGATTGGGTCAGGGACATCTCGGCCTCGCGGACGATGCGGATGGCGACTTCGACCGGATGGAGGCGGCCCCGGAAGACTTTGCTTCCGAGCCCTTCCACCAGGTGTTCGATGCGCCGTTCGAGGCTGCGGGCCAAGCTCATGCGCCCAGCATAGATTTGAGTCCCCGGTACCGAACGGAACCCCGGGTACGCCTTCAGCCCGGGGTTTTGCTACGATTCCGTCCCCATTCCGGGCGAGTGGCGGAATTTGGCAGACGCGCAGGCTTCAGGTGCCTGTGAGCTTCGGCTCGTGGGGGTTCAAGTCCCCCCTCGCCCACGCCGTGTCATACATCTACTCCCCGCCGCGGCGCCGACGCCGGGGCGTCTGGCTGCTTGCCATCCTCTCCGTTGTAGTAGTGGTAGTGGTGCTGGTGACCAGTCTTCGCAGTGAGCGCCGGGTGCTGGCCGGGTACATCGATGCAGCCCAGTCCTCCGCCGCCGCCTCGGCCGGGGCCGCCGAAGAGTTCGCTGCTCTTACCGATATGCTTCTGCTGGTTGAGCGCCAGGAGTTCATAACAACCATGGCGGGCATTCGCGGTGCCGCCGGCGCGGCCTCGGCCTTGCTGGACGGAACCGAAGTTCCCGGAGACGCCCTCGATGCCCACGCCCGTCTCACCCTGGCCCACACCAGTTGGGTGCGAGGCCTCGAGTTGGTGGAGGGATCGACTCTGGCTGCTGCCGACGACCCGGCCGACCCCGTTCCTGCCGAACTGCTGGAGCGAGCTGCGGTTGAGCTGGCAGTGGGGGACCGGGCCTACGAGACCGCCGTCGAGCATCTGCTGAGCCTGGAGGAGGAGTCGGACGTGGACGTTGAGGTTCCCTCCTATCCAATGGTCGTATTCACACCTGCCGGTGGAGCCGCCGGCCTGATCACGTCGGCCAGAACGTCGACCGGCCTGGCGCAGCGGCGGGACCTGGCCATCTCCGCGGTCGGATTCGAGCCCCGTCGGCTGGGTGAGACAGAAGACGGAGCAGGAGTGATTCCGTTTACCGACCGGCTGATCGTCAACGTCACCGTCACCAATCAAGGGAACGAGCCGGCGGTGTCGGTACCGGTGCAGGTGGTGCTGTCCTCGGACCGGACCGGCACCTCGGATGCCGAAACGGTGACCATTGATCGTTTCGAACCGGCCGAGTCCACGTCGGTCGAGTTCGTCTTCCTGGTCGTCCCGTCGGTCAACTACGAACTGGTGATCAACGCCGGGCCGGTGGAGGGCGAGGTCGACATTGACAACAACCTGCTGGTCGCACCCTTCATCGTCAACGAGGAGGGCTGAGCAAGCGGTAGAGCCGCCTGGAGCCCTCTGGCTACCATTCCGCGCATGCTCGATGTGAACCTGCTCCGCAAGGAGCCAGAGCGGCTGGCGGGCGCCCTCGCCCACCGCGGTATCGATGGAGTCGACCTGGCGGGGCTGGCGCAGCTCGATGCGAGTCGTCGGGCCGTCAGGACCGAGGCCGAATCACTGCGGGCCGAACAGAAGGAGCTGGGCGGCCGGGTGGCCCGGTTGGAGGGCTCCGACAAGGCCGAAGCGATCGCCCGCGGCTCTGAGATCGCCGCCGCCTACAAGCAGAAGCTCTCAGAAGCCGATGAGCTGGATCGACAGTTCGATGCTGCCTGGATCCCGCTTCCGAACATGGTCCACGATTCGGTACCAAAAGGGGTCAGCGAGGACGACAACGAGGAGATCAAGCAGTGGGGAGAGGTTCCCGACTTCGAGTTCCCCGTTCGCGACCACCTGGAGTTGGCGGCCGACAGCGGGATCATCGACATGGAGCGAGGAGCCAAGATCTCGGGCTCGCGCTTCGGGCTGCTCACCGGCAACGCAGTTCTCCTCGAGTTTGCTTTGGTGCGGTGGGTGCTCGACCGACTAGGGGCGGAAGGCTTCGTACCGGTGGTGCCTCCCGTGCTGGTGAGAGAAGAAGCGCTCTTTGGCACCGGCTTCTTCCCCGACGACGACGAGCAGGTCTACTCGATACCCGCCGACGATCTGTTCCTGGTCGGCACATCAGAGGTGGCGCTGGCTTCGATGCACGGCGATGAGATCTTTCCGGCTGCCGAGTTGCCCCGGCGCTACGTCGGCTTCTCGACCTGTTTCCGGCGTGAGTCGGGCGCAGCCGGCCGTGACACCCGCGGCATATTCCGGCTGCACCAGTTCGACAAACTGGAGATGTTCAGCTTCTGCCATCCAGACGACTCCTGGACCGAGCACGACTACCTGTTTGCCCGCGAAGAGGCGTTGATTCAGGAGCTCGGCATTCCCTATCGGGTCGTCAACGTGTGCTCGGGCGATCTGGGAGCGTCGGCGGCCAAGAAGTACGACATCGAGGCCTGGTTCCCTGGCCAGGAGCGCTATCGCGAGATCACTTCTTGCTCAAACACCACCGACTACCAGTCGCGCCGTCTCAAGATCCGGGTGAAGGACGATAAGGGCAACCGACTGCTGCACACCCTCAATGGCACCGCGGTGGCTGTCCAGAGGACCCTGATCGCCATCATGGAGAATTTCCAGCAGGCGGACGGTACGGTCAGAGTTCCCGACGCCCTCGTCCCATACACAGGATTCGAGACGTTCTGAGGTGAGTGACTCGGGGGCCGCCGTCTTCAGCGACATCGCCGACAACTACGACCGTCTGAATTCGATCCTCTCGCTGGGACAGGACAAGGCCTGGCGAGCGCGGGCAGCCGAGTTCCTGCCCGCCGGTCACGTGCTGGACCTGGGGGCCGGTACCGGGGCAGCCGCCCCTGCTCTGGGTGAGCGGTGGGTGACCGCTGTGGACCCTTCACTTCCGATGCTGGAGCGCAACCAGGCCCGGCGCCGGGTGGCATCGGTCGGGGAGCACCTGCCCTTTGCCGACGGCGCTTTCGACGGTGTGTTCTCGGCTTTCGTATTCCGCAACCTGACGTCGGTCGATGACACCTTGACCGAGATCCACCGGGTGCTCAGGCCTCGCGGAGTGGCGGTAGTCGTCGATCTGAGTCGGCCCGAAGGCGGGATCCAGCGCCGCCTGCATCGTGCCGGGTCTGCCGTCTTCGTCCCGCTGGTTGGGCGCCTGGCCGGATCACCGGGCGAGTACCGCTACCTGGACGAGTCACTCGACAAGCTCCCCCCTCCCGAGGTCCTCTACGGATCAGGCCCGCTACAACTGGAGCAGACCTGGCGCATGGGCCCTTTCGGCTTCGTCTACGGAGCGGTGCTCAGGAAGAGCCAAGCCGGATAACCTCCTGCCATGTTCCGCTTCGGTTCTCTTCTCGTGGCCGCGGCTCTGGTGGCGGCCGGATGCAGTGGGGGTGACGCCGACACGACGACAACCACCCTGCCATCCGCCGAGGCGGTTCTCGCCGAAGCGGCAGTCACCATGCAGGCGGTCGACACCCTCAGCTACGAGATCGAGTTGACCGGCGCCCCCATCACTCTGCTGGGCGTGGAGTTGCGGGGTGCTCGGGGACAATACGCAGCACCCAATTCCTCGCAGGCGGTCCTGACTGCTGCCATCGGGGGCCTGGTGATCGAGTTGGGCACTATCGCCATCGGTGGCACCTCGTGGGTGACCAATCCGCTGACCGGCGATTGGGACGAGTACACCGGGAGCCAGGCCTTCAACCCGGCGATCATGTTCGATCCCGAGCTGGGCTGGCGTCCGCTTCTGACCGAGGACATCAGCGACGCCCGGTTGATCACCCCGGTGGAGGGGGACACGTATGTGATCGAAGGCACCGCTGCCGGCTCCAGGGTCGAGGTCCTGACGGCGGGGCTGGTTGAATCTCAGCCGGTCTCCCTGCGACTCAGCATTGACCGGGGTACCGGACACGTCACACAGATGGACTTCTCCACCGTGGGCGAAGCGGGCGAGACCCGCTGGGTGCTGGACCTGACTGATTTCGGGGCCGAGGTATCGATCGACCCGCCCCAGGTGGGCTGAGCCTTGGCCAGGCGTCCTTCGCCCCCCGTGGTGCTGGCGGCCGTGGCGTTCGGCGTCTTCGTGGCGGCCGACGACCTGACCGTTGTTTCCACCATGCTGCGACAGATCATCGGCGATCTGGAGATCCCACTGCCGTCCGGATTCGATGATGCCGCCTGGATCGTCAACTCCTACCTGATCGCCTACGTGGCCGTGATGCCCTTCATGGGAAGGCTCAGCGACCTGGTGGGAAGGCGCCAGGTCTACATTGGCGCCCTGGTCATCTTCCTGGCCGGCTCGCTGTGGATTCCCTTCACTTCTTCGCTGGGCTGGTTCATAGCCGCCCGGGTGCTGACTGCCGTGGGCGGGGGGGCGATGGTCCCCGTCGCGTTGGCGGTGATCGGAGATATCTACGCCGAGGAACGCCGGCCACGAGCATTTGGGGTGTTGGGAGCGGTCGACACCATCGGGTGGGTGTGGGGGCCGCTGTTCGGCGCCATGCTGGTGCGGTTCCTGGACTGGCGCTGGCAGTTCTATCT
>JBPCTX010000174.1:0-4062 GCA_051011455.1 Acidimicrobiia bacterium
TGCTGAATGCTGAAGGCTGAAGGCTGACCGCCGGCTGAGAGCTACGCTCTCAGCCTCATGTTCGTTGACGAAGCTGTCTTGTATGCCCGCGGGGGCGATGGTGGAGCCGGGGTTGCTTCATTTGTGAAGCGACTCGGCAAACCCAAGGGCAAGCCCTCTGGCGGCTCAGGCGGCCGGGGGGGAGCAGTGGTGCTGAGAGCCGATGACTCCGTTGCCAGTCTGCTCGACTTGAAGCGCCACCCTCATCAGAAAGCCGACTCCGGGACTCACGGTGAGGGCGATGTCAGGCACGGACGCCGGGGAAGTGACCGGATCGTACGGGTGCCGCTGGGGACTGTCGTCCACCTCGAAGATGGGACCCTGCTGGCCGACCTGGTGCGACACGAGCAAGAGATCGACGTGGCCGCCGGAGGTCGGGGCGGGCGCGGCAACGCGGCCCTGGTCACTCCCCGCCTGCGCGCACCGACCTTTGCCGAGCAGGGTGAATATGGCGAAGAAGTGACCGTTCGGCTTGAGGTCAAGCTGATTGCCGATGCCGCACTGATCGGATTCCCCAACGCCGGCAAGAGCACTCTGATCTCGACGGTTTCGGCCGCCAAGCCCAAAATCGCCGATTACCCCTTCACAACTCTCCAGCCCCACCTGGGGGTGGTGGAAGTCGACGGCCGGGATTTCGTTTTGGCCGACATCCCGGGTCTGATCGAAGGCGCCGCCGAGGGGAAGGGGCTCGGTCACGAGTTCCTTCGCCATGTGGAGCGAGCCAGGGTGTTGGTGGTCCTGCTCGACCCCTCCAGCCTGCAGCCAACCGACGTCATGCACCAGTACCGCACTTTGTTGGCGGAGTTGCAGGCTCACTCACCAGAACTGTCGCACCGGCGCCGGGTGGTGGCGCTGGCCAAGGCCGACCTGGAGGAGGCTGATCTCCTCCTTCCCGAATTTCAGGCCTGGGCGGAGGCAGAGGGGATCGAACTGTTCCCTGTTTCGTCGGTCACCGGCGACGGAATCAGGCCATTGGTGTCGGCGATCATCGGCGAGGTCGACGAAGTGAAACGTGAGAGCCCCTCCCGTCAGGGATTCGCTCTCCACCGGCCGGCCGGACCCGGATTCCGGGTGATCCGTGAGGATGGCGTGTGGGTTCTGGAGGGTCGGGCGGCTGAACGAGCCGTCAACCTGGACGATCTGTCTTCCCCCGAGGTCCTCGACTACGTGACGGGCCGACTGGCCAGGGCCGGGATCACCGAGGCGCTGGTTGGCGCCGGCGCTGAAGTTGGCGACGACGTGCGGATCGGCGACCTGTTGTTCGAATTCCGCCCCGATGACTATGTCGAGGGCGAAGATGGCGAGGACCTGGAATGAAGGAGAGACAGTGAGACGAGCCCTGGATCCCGGGCTTCCCGTCGTGGTGAAGGTTGGCTCGTCCAGCCTGGCGCCCGGCAACGGTGGGCTGGACTCCGACGCGGTCCGCGCCGTGGTTGAGCAGGTGGCCCTCCTGTGGGAGTCGGGACATCCGACCGCTCTCGTGAGCTCGGGGGCGGTGGCGGCCGGCATTCCGGTGCTGGGCACGCGGCCCTCGGATCTCCCCGGTTACCAGGTGGCGGCCGCAGTCGGGCAGAGCCGCTTGATGGAGCGGTATACGGCCCGATTCGCGGAGCGGAGCCTGACGGCAGGGCAGGTGCTGTTGACCAAGGATGTGCTGGCCAACCGGCAGCAATACCTGAACGCTCGTGAAACGCTCACCCGCATGCTGACCCTGGGAGTCGTCCCGATCGTGAACGAGAACGACAGCGTAGGAGTGGAAGAGCTTCGCTTTGGCGACAACGATCGCCTGGCGGCCGTGGTCTCGCACCTGGCCGGTGCCGGGATGCTGGTGATGCTGACCGACACGCCCGGTCTCTACTCAGGGGATCCCCGTTTCGACGACGATGCCGAGCTCATAACTGCCGTTCGCCACACCGATGAGGCGCTCGACGAGGTATTGAAGGGTGCTCCTGGACCGCTCGGGTCCGGGGGAGTGGCCACCAAGGTGGCAGCCGCCCGGATGGCCGCCTGGTCCGGCGTGCCGACCGTGATTGCCGACGCCAAAGAGCCGGATGTGGTGGCCCGGGCCGTGGCCGGTGAGGACGTCGGTACCTGGATCGACCCGCACGCCACTTCACTCCCGGCCCGCAAGTTGTGGATTGCCTTCGGCCAGCCCTCCGAGGGCCGCCTGACGGTGGACACCGGGGCGGCTGCTGCCCTGATCAAACGCGGCAAGTCGCTTCTCGCAGTCGGAGTGACCCAGGTTCAGGGCTCTTTCGACCAGGGCGCCGCGGTGGAAATCGAAGGTGCGGAAGGGGCCCTGATAGCCAAAGGCCTTGTGGGGCAGTCATCTGCCGAAATCGCGTCGATGGCGGGAAAAGCCAGCTCCGGGGCGGGTGGTCTGGTGATCCACCGCGACCACCTGGTAGTCCTAGTTGACGGTTGACGGTTGACCGCACTCAGGAGAGCAGCAGCTTCTCCAGTCGGCGGGAAGCGATCGTCGCCCCGACAGCTCCCATCGCCAGCAGGTAGGCAACGTGTCCGAACAGGTTGATGTCGAAGTAGCCGAGAGTTAGCGCCCGGATCAGCTGCACCCCGTGATATAGAGGCGAGAGTTGTGTGAGCACCTGGAACAGTTCGGGGTAGACGTCGAGCGGATAGAAGGTGGCTGAGAACAGGAACAGCGGGAGCACGACGAGGTTCACCATGTCGAAGTCTTGCCACGAGTTCATGTACGTGGTGGCAGCCATCCCGCAGGCGGCGAAGGCAAATCCGATGAGTAGAGAAGCCGGCAGCGCCAGGATCCCCCAGGGTGACTCGACCAGTCCCATCACCGCCATGACCAGCAGGAAAGCGGCCGAGTAGATGAGGCCCCGCCCCAGCGACCAGATGATCTCTCCAATGGCGATGTCACTGGTCTTCATGGGAGTCGAGAGGATGGCGTCGTAGATCTTTCCGTACTTGAGTTTGAAGAAGATGTTGATGGTCGACTCGAAGATGGCGCCGTTCATCGCCGAGGCGGCCAGTAGGGCCGGCGCCACGAAGGCGGTGTAGTCGACGGGATTCCCTCCCGGTCCAATCACGTCACCCACCAGGGCGCCGATCCCGACTCCAATGGAGAACAAGTAGAAGATCGGCTCGAAGAATCCGGACACGATGACGATCCAGATGCGTCGGTAGACCAGGAAGTTGCGCTCCAGCAAGCGAGCAGCACCCCCGCCGGTTACCAGCGGCGGTGGAACCACCCGGGCAGTGAGTGTGTCGCTCATGCGATCAGCCGCCTGCCCAGCAGCCGGATGGAGAGGAAAGCGCCGACGACGATCCACAGCAGCAGATAGCCGATGCTCAGCAGCGGGTGCACTGTGAACTCCAGGCCAAGCGCCAGGCCCCGGCACAGCTCAACCCCATGCCAGAGCGGTGTCAGGTAGGCGAAAGGCTCGATCCAATCAGGTAGCTGCTCGATCGGGAAGAACACGCCCGAGAACAGGAAGAGGGGAACGATGCCGAAGCGAAACAACTGCGTCAGGCCCGCCTCAGACTTGAGCCGGGCGGTGAAAGCGGTGATGGCGGCGGCGAACGCCAGCCCGGTGAGAACCGCGGGCGGGATGGCAGCCATCCCCTCTGTGACGGTGGTGGCATCGAATACGGTCATGACCCCGGCAAAGACGACAGCGACGAACGTGAGCCGGAGCGTGATCCAACCCAGGTGGCCGAGAAGCAACTCAGGCACTCCAATCGGGGTCGACAGAGTTGCCTCGTAGGTCTTGCGCCATTTGATGCCGGCCATTACCGGGTAGGAGGCATCGCCGGCCGCGGCCTGCATCGTGGCGGCGGCCAGGAGCCCGGGAGCAAGAAAGGTCAAGTAGGCGATTTCGATGCTGGCTCCGCCCGACCCTTCGTCGACCAGTTCGCCCAGCCCCACTCCCATCGCCAGCAGGTACAGGATCGGATTGAGGAACGTTGAGATGACGCTTCCCCGCCAGGTACGCCGGTAGACGCGGGCGCCCGCCTCCACCACCCGCAGGGAGCCGGCGATGGTCATCA
>JBPCTX010000175.1:0-6551 GCA_051011455.1 Acidimicrobiia bacterium
CTCGAGTTGTTCTCCTTGGAGGTGGGACGTACCGACGTCGAGGTGGTAGTCGTCGGGGCCGAGCGACCCGACGACGCCGATGACCTGGCCGCCGAGTTGGAGGCCGAACTGGGCCGGGACCTGGTGGTCACTCTGCGGTGGGTGCCTGAAGAACAGTTTGTGGTCGACGGTAAGCAATAAGGGAGATTGCTGACCGGCGTCGTTGGTTTGGTGGGCAGGCCGGTTGACGCGGGCGGTGTCTCAGAAGCCGCTGGAAGAAGGACCGAGGGCCCGGTAGATCGACTCCAGGGCCTGGCGCGCCACCATCATCACGATCACGAGGATTGCGACGAGGATGAACCCGCCCAGTTCGACGTGCTCGCCGAACACCAGATCGACGACTTCGAGTATGAGGAACTTGCTGAGGAACAGAATCAGCCAGACCGAGAACACCCGCAGCACCCTGGTGATCGGGCGATGGCGGCGCTTGAAGAAGTCCGAGACCCAGTGCTCGGCCGAGACGATGAGGTCGAGCAGGAGCTTGAGAAGAATCGCGGTCAGGATCGAGATAGAAAACGAATCGATCACTATCGCGTCTGAGTGTTCGACGAAGAGGTTGAGGACTACGACATAGACGAGCACATCGGCTGTGAAGGACGCGAAGACGCGTTGCCCATCTGTGACTGAAATCATCCGGGCACTCTAGGTGGCCTGCCGCAGCCCAGGCCGTACGACCCGGCCACCGTCAGAGGTAGTCGCGCTGCTCCAGCCACCGCATGGCGAAGAACCCCTCGACGGCGGGAAGGTAGAAGGTCCACATTCGGAACATGACTGTGGCGGCGAAGGCCGGCGCCTCGGGAACGCCCACCACGACCAGCCAGGAAGTCATGACGGCCTCGGCGATACCAACCCCACCCGGAATGGGTACTAATCCCGCCAGCAGATTGGTTGCCACGGTCACTGTGAGGGCCAGAGGGATGCTGACATCGTCCACCCCGATGGCACGGAGGATTATCCAGAGGGTGAATCCGAGTGCCAGCCGCGCCAGAAAGTTGCTGGTGACCAGGGTGATGGCCCGTCTCGGCTCCTTCATGATCCCGGCGACCGTTCCCAGTGCCTCTTTCAACACCGGTAGCACGATGCGTCGGAGCGGTTGGATCAAGAACACGAGCAAGCCACCGGCCACTGCTATCCCGAGCACCACGGTGAAGATCGCTCCCCAATCTGTGCCGCGGCCCAGGTCGAAGTTGATTTCGGTGAATACCAGGGCCAGTGCCAGGATCCCGGCCTCTACGACGAAGCCGGAGATGCCATCCACCGCACCCTGGATGACGGCCACGGTGCGGCTCACGCCGAACTTGACCAGAAAGGCAGAGTTCATCGCCACCCGCCCGGCCGCGCTCGGCACGGCCAGGCCGATGAATCGGGCTGCCAGCTGGAGGATCACCAGCGGCCTCATCGGCAGGGGCATTCCAACGGCGGCCATCATGCCTGAAGCCTCCGGGATAAACATCAGGTGCGCAACCGGGTAGGCGAATAGCAACCCGAGCCAAGACGCGTCCTCGATGACGGCCCATACCGCTTCGTAGTCGATGCCGGCCAGCTGGGTGAACAGCGCGTTGGCAGCCACCACGATCAGAACCGTCATCAAGATGGACCCCACGGAGGCTCTTCGCAGCTTGACGGCCTCGGGAGGCTCCACTCCCGTCAAGTCGGCTACCGCCTGGCGCAGGTCGGACATCAACGCCTTGGGCTTTGCGACCTGCCGTCTGCCGGCGCGGGAGATTGCAGGGAGCTGGAAGAAGGGAAGGGCCGCCGCCAGACGATCTTCACCCAGCCCGACTCCGGCGGTGGCCGCGGCTCGCTCGAGGCCCACCAGCTGGCTCACGGAGAAGAGGAGCGAGACCACATCCACCTGGCGGCGATCACCCGCAGCCAGCGATGCCATAGCGAAGTCGTCAAGCACGGGTCCCTCGCTCGTCACGAGAACGGACTCAGCGGTCAGCGCGCTGTGCGACATGTCGGCCTGGTGGAGAGCGGCGATGTTGCCCCACAGTGCGACCAGGAGCTCGTCGGTGATCTCATCTGCCGGGAGGTCGATCAGCGGACTCCCCGGCCGCCGCACCGCCAGGATGGCAACGTCGTCGCCTGCCATCCCCGCCGTCAGTGGTTCGACCGAGGGCACCCCGGCCCGCTCGGCAAACATGGCCATCAGCGCTTCGTGTTCTACCGCCTGCATTCGTGTGTATGCCAATGCCGGCCCGGCATCCCGGTACCAGAGCCCTCGCCAGACCTTGGCGGCCAGCTGCGTATCGGCGGCATCGCGGCCATATGCCTTGACCTCGATAGGGTTTCCCTTCTCGTCAACGCCTCGTAGCCGCCTCGTCCCCCACGACTGGTCGGTAGCGAACTCGAGCTCTGCAACGCCGATGCCGAGCTGTCGAAGGGCTGCCGAAACAACTGCTACCTCGGGGTAGCCGCCGGGGGATCCGAAGATCAGCAAAACAGATCCCGATGCGATCATCCCGATGGCGACCGCTCCCAGTGCATCAGAGGGAAACCCGAACTCGAGCCCAAATCCGGAGAGGGCGACCATCAACACCATGCCGGACCCAAAGCGGCGCAGGAGGAGAGTCACGTGGGGCGACAGTGCGAGAACAACGGCAGTGACCACAGCCACGCGGACCATCGGGAACAACTGCTCGGGATCCTCGCCACCGAACTCCGGGGCGAACCTGGGCCAGACGCCTTCGCTCCACCGCATCGCCACTACTGCCATCACCAGCGCCACCACGAACGAGAGCACGACGTCACGAGCCAGGCCCGGATTCTGTCTGGCCCGGGCCACCACGATCACCACCATCGTCACCGCGTAGATGCCGGCCGCACCGTAGCCCACCCAGAAGATGGCCTCGGCCCACCCCGGAAGAGCCTCCAAGACGCCGCCAATGGCATCCTGCAAGGAGCTGAGTCGGACCGCGCTGCTGGCCGAAAAGACGAGGATTAGGACGCCGGCTCCAATCCGGACCGCGTCGCGGGCTCGCCGCACCCGGGTGTCGTTATCGGAGGTGAGGATGTAGCCGGCTCGTTCGATCATGGCCGCATGCTAGGGGAGGCTCCTCCGCCGGACGCGGGCAAGATCGGCCCCCTCAGGCCGGCAGAGGTCCGTCGCTTCGGCGTCGGGTTCTGGCCCACCAGGCCCAGGCGATACCCCCCAAGGGGATGATGATGACCCAGGTCAGCAAGCGATAGATGATGGCGGCTGCCGCCACCTGGCCGGCCAGCTCGGTCGAGCTCTCGGCCGTGAGCAAGGCAACGTAGGCGGCCTCGGCTACTCCCAATCCAGAGGGCGTGATCGGGATCGACGTAAGAATCTGCACCAGCGCGAACGCTGCAAATACCGCCACCCAGTCCAGATCCTCCGATCTGATTCCAACACTGCGGACCGACACCAGCAGGATCGCGAACAGCGAGGCCTGGCCGGCCGCGGCCGCCGCCGAGGCCCAGTGCGTCCGGGTGCGGACAACGTCGCCGGTGTGATCGCGGAAATGGGCGGCCCGCTCGGCCACGTCCGCCGCCAGGGTGGGCGGGGTCGTTACTCGGAACCACGAGGCCACGCGGTGGGCGGCCGTCCCTGTCCAGTGACCAATGCGGCGAGCCGTCTCCTCTGATCGGATCAAGAAGGCAATCAGCACAACCCCTCCCGCCAGGATGCCTGCCGCAATAACTGCCACCGTCTCGAGCTCGGCGTTCGAGCGTCCGAAGAACAGCAGCAGGCCCGCCGCCACCACCGGCAAAGCCACCTTGGCGAACGTGTTGTAGAGAAAGACCAGCATCACCGAAGCGCTCGTTTGGGCACCCGGATAGCCCCAGCTACGGAACATGGCATACCGGACTGCCAGGTCGGAGGGGCCGGGTATCACACTGGCGGTGGCGGCCGGGGCAAGAAATCCGGGCAGGGCCCGCCACCAGGACAAACGCGGCGTAGCCGCCATCAACAGGAGGGGCTCAATCGCCAGCCGGATTGCAGTAACGCCTGCCAGCAGCGCCCAGTCGGCGGCCGATAGGTCTGAAACGGCGGAGACCACATCGCTCCATGACACCAGACGGGTAAACAGCAGCCACAGGACCACACCCACGATCGTCAGACCGCCCAGTTGGACGGCTACATCGCGCAGCCGATGCTGTCGGCCGGTTTCTGCGCCGGACTCTTCGTTCACGTCCATGAGTTCTCCACCACCAGCCACCCGGCCAGGTATGCCGTGCCGTTCAGGGCCCAGTGCGCCAGCACGGGACTCATCAGGCTGCCGCCGCGAATACGGAGGCGGGCGAAGGCGGCACCCGCGGCCGCGGCCACCAATACCTGGATGCCCACCTCCAGGATCGTGGCGAAGGGACCGGAGGTGAGGTCGGCCGCCGGATTGGTTTCGAGGGCTTCAATCGCCGGCCAAATGTGCCACAGGCCGAACAGAACCGATGAGATGACGACCGCCCGAAAAGGCGAGAGCCACAACAACAGCAGCCCCAGGAGAACGCCCCGGAAGGCAATTTCCTCTGCCAGCGCCGTTCCGATGGGGATCCGCACCAGGGTCTCGTACAGCATCTCCCATACCCCAACCCCTATGAACCGGTCGTCGGCCAGATATTCACGGGTGGACGGGACAAGAGCGATCACAGCAACTGCGGCAGCCACCGCCCCGGCCGCGATAGCGCCGATCCTGGCTCGTGTCGAAACCCCCGCCTTTCCCAGCCCCATCAACTCCCAGCTGAGACCGGCTCGTCGGGCAACTAGCAGCAAGAGCGCGACGGCTGCGAGGTTGAGCGGTAGGGCTGCCTCCCGGCGTGCCAGATTGGCGACGACGGTCCAGACCACGAGTGTGCCGATCACCGCCAACTCAGCAGCCATCTTCCGGTCCGGCACCAACGGCGGCGAATGACGACTGTTCCGCCACCGCGCCTCAGATGCTGGGCCGGCTGGGGGAGTGGGAGTTAGGTCCGGAGTCGACACGCAGCCAGGCTAAACACTCAACGGTGGTGGGCAACGATGCCCGGATCACGGCTTGTCCGCGAGCCGAAGGGCCCAATCGAATGCCGCCAAGTCAGAAGCGCCGACCGTTATTGTCGATCTGGTCTGAGTCGGTGTGCCAGCCGGCCTGCGATGGGAGCTAGAACGACACCGTGACTGCGCCAGAAGGCCCCGACACCTCAACCTCACTGTCGGAAGCGGTCGCCGACGCCTCCGGATCCCCGGCAGTTGTCAAGATCGAGGTGGACGGCCGAATCATCTGGCAGGCAATCGGGGCCATTCTCCTCACCCTCGGATTGTTGTGGGCCATCGGCGAAGCCCGCGGAGTGGTGTCGATGGTTGCCATCTCGTTCTTCTTCAGCCTGGCTCTTGAACCGGGGGTGCGACGACTGACCGAGCGGTTCGGTTGGCGGCGTGGCGCCGCGGTGGGAGTGATCTACGTAACCGGCATCCTGTTCGCGGTCCTGATGATCGCGGTGCTGATCCCAGCGCTGGTCGAACTAGCCCGTGTCATCGGTCAGAGCGCCGGGCAGTGGATCAGCAATGTGAGCGGTTGGGCCGAGGACTACCTCGGGTATGAGCTGA
This sequence comes from Acidimicrobiia bacterium, assembly GCA_051011455.1. Lineage (GTDB taxonomy): Bacteria > Actinomycetota > Acidimicrobiia > Spongiisociales > SHLN01 > SHLN01. The sequence continues at coordinate 5,591 of JBPCTX010000175.1, forward strand.
CCGACGCCGATGGCGCAGCCGATCTGGCTGAGAATACGGACATTGCCCTGGGCGAATGGGCCGATGAGGTCTTCGGTGCCGTTCTCGGCATCGCATCTTCCGGCGCCGCCCTCATTTTCAACCTGGCCACCATTGCCATGTTCACCTTCTATCTCACTGCCGATGCCCCTCGCATCAAGCGGTCGGTGCTCCGCTTGTTCGCCCCGGCAACCCAGCTCCGCATCGGCTGGACCTGGGACCAGGCGATTGTCCAAACCGGCGGTTACTTCTACTCCCGCATGATCCTCATGGTGATCAATGGGACGGGCTTCTTCGTCACGATGGTGGCGGTAGGTGTCCCAACAACGATTGCGATCTCACTTGCTCTCTTCGGCGGATTCGTTTCGGTCTTCATACCCGCCGTCGGCACCTACATCGGAGGTGCCATTCCGATTTTGATCTCACTGGCGCTGCAGGGCCTGACCGCTGGGCTAGTCGTTCTCGGGTACGTGCTTCTCTATCAGCAGATCGAGAACTACTGGCTGAGCCCCAAGATCAGTTCGGACACGATGACCCTCAACGGTGGCGTCGCCTTTGGCGCCGCTCTGGCCGGTGGTGCCATCGCAGGTCCGATGGGTGCCTTTACCGCCCTTCCGGTGGCAGCCCTGATCACATCGTTCATTTCCAACTACTACGCGTCTCATGAGGTGGTCTATCGATCACCCGATATGGACGCATTGGATGCTCCCGCCGTCGAAGCTGAGGTACCGGCCGAAGAGAACTGAGCCCTCACGCGACGAACCGCACTCCGGTGGAGTGCGGTTCGCTACGTGCTCGATGATCGGGTCAGGCGAGCAGCTTGGCCTTCTGTGCAGCGAACTCGGCCTCGCTGAGAACACCTGAGCTCTTGAGATCGTTCAGCTTCTTGATCTCGTCGGCGGCCGATCCTCCGGCTGCATCCTGGATGTAAGCGCGGGTGGCC
>JBPCTX010000176.1:0-4645 GCA_051011455.1 Acidimicrobiia bacterium
GTGGGTCCACGAGACGACATTGATTGTGGACATTCGGACGTCGATCTCGACCGCCTCCTCGCCCTCCTGCGGCGGTTTGGGATCGAAGTCGAGGATCGGCTCCACCTCCCCTTCCCAGTCATTCTCCGGCAGCTCGGCCATGTCATACATCAGGTCGTAGACGGCGGGCCTTCCTCGCTCCCGGAAATAGCCGTCGATGGTGCCGTCGCTCTCGTCGTCGGCCACTGCCCGCACGTCGCGGCGCACAGCGGGCTGGCCCCCGCTGCTCAAGACACGGGCATCGAAGGGGGCAATCAGCTTGGGATCCACCTCTCGCAGGCTGCGGAGCGGGCCGACAATCTCGGGATAGGAGGTTTGGAACACGGCCAGCCAGCGGCCGACACCGCCTTCGACCAGCACCTCCATCACCAGGTCGGCTTGGTCGATCCCGGCCTGGGGCCGCCCCTTTACCGCGTTAGACAGCTTGGCGATCAGCACCTGCTGCTCGGACACATCACCGGTCAGCCCGGTCAGCGGGGCCGGCGGTCCCGGATCGATGGTCGTCGTGGTGGTGGGCGCCGTGGTAGTGGTGGTGGGAGGAAGAGTGGTTGTGGTGGTGGTCGTCGTTGTGGTGGTGGGAGGCGGTTGAGTGGTCACCGTAACCGGATCAGGAGCCGCGGCAGCACCACCGCAAGCGGAGGCGGTGAGAGCCAGGAGGAGAAGTATTGAGCGAAGTTTCACGATGGGCTGAGGGAGGCTAATCCCCCCTCTTCTCGACTGCCTCGGAGTACACCTTGAGATACTCCGAAACTGCTTGCGACCGGTCGAAGGTGGCAGCCCGCTCTCCGGCCCGATCCGACAGGTCGGCCAGGAGCACTTCATCGCCCATCAGGGTGCTCAAGGATCGCTCGATGCCGGGGGCGTCGCCGGGGGCGGCATACAGTGCCGCCTCCTCGGCCACGAACTGGAACGCCGGCAGGGAGGAAGCCACCACCGCACAGTGGGCGGCCATTGCCTCCAGCACCACCAGCCCGAAGCTCTCGCCACCCGTGTTGGGCGCTACGAAGACTGAGGCCGCCCCCAGCTCCCGGCGCTTGGTCTGGTCGTCGACCGGGCCCAGGAACCGAACCCCGGGAAGGTCGGGGCGGGATGTCCCCATCACCACCAGTTCTGCCTCGGGGTGGGATTGATGCAGGCTCGCAAAGGCAGTCAGCAACAGGTCGAGTCCTTTGCGGGGCTCGTCGCGGCCCAGAAAGGCAATCCGCCCCGGCTGCTTGGGGGCGGACGGGCGATAAATGGCGGTGTCGATGGTGTTGGGGATGATGCGGGGCGTGCCGACGATCGGCTCGATGGCGGCCGCCGCCACCGGACTGACCGCCACCGCCACCTCCAGGTTGGCGGCCAGTTTCTCCAGGGCTCGTCGTCCGGCCCCATATAGGAACCGCACACCGCGCCCGGGATCAGCGTGGAAGGTCCCCACCCTCGGGACGGACCGGATTCGCAACGCCCCCACCGATACCGCCGGCACAAACGGCTCGTGGATATGGACGACATCTGCCCCCGCCACGGCGTCGGCGACGGCCGCGGTCGTGCCCGGCGCCAGACGGATCGGCGCCACCGAGCGGTTGGTTCTCACCCTGGTTGAGCCTCCCAGGTAGACCGTGCCGTCGGGCCCGCCCGACTCGCCCGGCGCCACCAGCCAGGCGTCCTCTCCGGCCTCCTGCAGCCACTCCACCAGCAAGCCGGCCTGCCCCTGCACGCCTCCGGGGTGGTCGAGTGAATACGGCGAGACCATGGCAATCCTCAAGTCGGCGCCTCCCGGTCGGATGGCCACAGGGGCTGCAGGAGATGCCACTGAGTGGGATCGGCCCGGATGAAGTCTTCGAAGTGGCCGGCCAGTTCCTGCGCCATCTCGGGGACCGACCCGGAGTCGTCCAACGGAGGACGAACCACGAAATGGTGGCCGCGCCCCGGCTTGAAGTAGGTGGCGACGGGGATTACCGGAGCACCGGTTCGCTTGGCCAAAACAAAGGGCCCGGCCGGCAAGGTGGTTTCCTCCCCGAAGAAGCTGACGGCGACGCCCCGGCCTTTCAGGTCCCGATCCGACGGCAGGGCGAGGGACTTCCCCGAGTTGAGGTGCTTGAGCAGTTCGGTCGAGGCGCCGGCCTTGACCAGCACGACGTCGATCCCATACATCGCTCGCTGGGCGATGAACCAATCACTGATCAGGGGATTTGGCAGCATCTCGGCGGCGGCCACCAGTTCCAGCTCGAGCCTGGTTGCCTCCACCCCGGCCGCTTCCCAGTTGCCCAGATGAGGCAGAACCATGATCATCCCGCCGCGCTCGCGGTGGGCGAGCACGATGTCCTCGCCTTCGATGGAGGTGTGGGCCGCCATGCCGGCCACTCGACGGGGCTGGACCCAGAAAGTCTCGGCCCAGTAGCGGCCGTAGGAGGCGAAAGCCCGACGCGACAGGCGGCCCGCTGCCCCGGGGTCGCCCGTCACCCGGGTCAGATGACGGATCGACATTCGGCGGCGATCACCCGCCACGAACGAGAGCAACCACCCGAGTGCTTCTCCGCTGCGGCGCATGACGGGCTCAGGAAGCAGCCCGAACAAACCCGACAGGAGCCGATAGAGGAGGTAGCCGGGCAGGTGGCGCCGCCGGCTCACTCCAGACCCTTCCACGCCTTCCAGTACCGCTGGGCCACGGTCAACCCGGTCAGGACCACCATCGGCCACAACATCACCTCGGGGCCCCACCAGTCCAACCCCACCGGCATGAGAACCAGGCAGAACAGGATGATCCGCTCGGCCCGGCCCATGATCCCGCCCTTTCCGTCGAGCCCCTCGGCCTCCGCCTTTGAGCGGGCGTAAGGAATCAGCATCGAGTTACCAAGAGCGATCACGCTCAGCAACACCAGGAGCGAGTCATCGGCCACGAACCAGGCCAATCCGGCGAACATGGCCACTTCTCCCACCCGATCGGCCATCGTGTCGAGGAAGGCACCCCGCCGCGATGCCGTGCCCGTCAGGCGGGCCACGGTGCCGTCGAAGCCATCGATGGCGCCCCCGGACCCGATCACCAGACCGCCCACCAGCGGGTGCCCGTTGGCCAGGATCACCGCTCCGATGATCGTCACCACCAGGCCGAGCAGAGTTACGAACGACGCAGTGATGTGGAGTCGCACGAGCACCTTGGCGGTGGGAGCCACGATGTGCTTGGTCAGCCAGGAGCGGCCGCGTTGATCGATCACCTTCACCTCAGAGGACGGTTATTCGCGGTCGTTAGTATTGCCGACAGAAGACGAAACGTCTTGTCGAGCTATCAAGCGCGAGGAGAAGGCATGTTCAACACGTCCGAGGGCGAACTCACGCTCACGCATGATGACAAGGACGCCACCTTCAGGACCGTCACCGGGACTGAGGGCGACGTCGGCATCGACATCAGCAAACTGCGCGGCGAACACAAGAAGATCACCCTCGATTACGGGTTTGCCAACACTGCCGCCTGCCGCAGTTCGGTCACGTACGTCAACGGCGAAACCGGCGAGCTTCGCTATCGCGGCTACAAGATCGAGGACCTGGCGGCCGACGCCACCTTCCCGGAGGTCGCTTACCTGCTCATAAACGGGGAATTGCCGACCAAAGCCCAGCTCGAGGAGTACGAGGACACCCTTCGCAACCACACGCTCCTCAACGAAGAGATGAAGCGGATGTTTGACGCCTTCCCACGGGGAGCGCATCCGATGGGGATCCTCTCGGCCGCCACTGCCGCCATGTCCACGTTCTACGAGCGGTACCACAACCCCCGCGACGAGGAGTCGGTTCAGGAGTCGTCCACCCGCTTGATGGCCAAGCTGCCCACCGTGGCCGCCTTCGCTTACAAGAAGTCAATCGGCCAGCCCTACATGTATCCCCGCAACGACCTGGACTACTCGGCCAACTTCCTGCACATGATGTTCGGGCTCCCGGTCGAGCCGTACGAGGTGGACCCGATCGTGGCCAGGGCCCTGGATGTTCTGCTCATCTTGCACGCCGATCACGAGCAGAACTGCTCAACATCAACCGTGCGGCTGGTCGGCTCTTCCGAAGCCAACCTGTTCGCCTCGGTGGCCGGCGGTATGAACGCCCTGTGGGGTCCGCTCCACGGCGGAGCCAACTCGGCGGTCATCGCCATGCTGAGCGACATCGCCGCCGACGGCGCTGATGTCGACAAATACGTGGCCAAAGCCAAGGACAAGGAGGATCCGTTCCGGTTGATGGGCTTCGGGCACCGCGTCTACAAGAACTTCGATCCCCGGGCCCGCATTCTCAAGGACTTCGCCGGAGACGTGCTTGAGCGCATGGGAGTCAACGACCCGTTGCTGGATATCGCTCTCAAGCTGGAGGAGCACGCACTCACCGACGACTACTTCATCGAGCGCAAGCTGTATCCCAACGTCGACTTCTACTCAGGGATGATCTTCCGGTCACTCGGCTTCCCGGTCCGGATGTTCACCGTCCTCTTCGCCATCGGCCGCCTCCCCGGCTGGATGGCCCAGTGGAAAGAAATGATCGAGGACCCCAACACCCGCATCGGACGCCCCCGCCAGGTCTATTCCGGCTACACCGAACGCCCCTACGTCCCGGTAAACGACCGCTAGCCAGCCTCGCGACCTGCAGC
>JBPCTX010000177.1:0-10937 GCA_051011455.1 Acidimicrobiia bacterium
CCACCCTGCAGGGAGAGGACATACGCGAGGGCCTGAGCGCCGTGCTGTCCCTCAAGGTCCGTCAACCGCAGTTCGAGGGCCAGACCAAGACCAAGCTCGGCAACACCGAGATCCGGTCCTTCGTCGAAGTGTCACTCAACAAGGCAATTCCCGAGTGGCTGGAGCGCAATCCGGGCGAGGGCCGCAAGATCGTCGACAAGTGCCTGACCGCGGCCAGGGCCCGCATGGCTGCCCGCCAGGCCCGCGACCTCACCCGTCGCAAGAGCTTGTTGGAGTCCGGCGGCTTGCCGGGCAAGCTTGCCGACTGTTCCTCTCGCGACCCCGATGAGTCCGAGTTGTTCATTGTGGAGGGTGACTCGGCGGCCGGCCCCGCCAAGCAGGCCCGCGACTCACGAGTTCAGGCCATCCTTCCCATCCGGGGCAAGATCCTCAATGTCGAGAAGGCCCGGCTTCCCAAGGTTCTGCAGAACACCGAGATCCAGGCTCTGATCACCGCGGTAGGGGCCAACATCGGTGACGAGTTCGAGTTGGAGAAGGCCCGCTATCACAAGATCGTGCTGCTCACCGACGCGGATGTTGACGGCGCCCACATCCGGACACTGCTGCTCACGTTCTTCTTCCGGCATATGCGCCAGCTGATCGAAGCAGGCTTCGTCTACATCGCGCAGCCTCCTCTGTATCGGGTCAAGCACGGCAAACAGGTCACTTACTTGAAGGACGACACGGAGCTGAGCGCTTTTCGCAAGGAACTCAACGGCAAGAAGGCCAACGTGAACCGGTTCAAGGGACTGGGAGAGATGAACGCCGACCAATTGTGGGAGACGGCGATGGATCCGGGCAGCCGCACATTGGTCCAGGTGGAGTTGGAGGACGCGTTCCTGGCCGATGAGATCTTCAGCACCCTGATGGGTGACAACGTTGAAGGCCGCCGCACGTTCATCCAGCAGAACGCCAAAGACGTCCGATTCCTCGACATCTGATGCCAGACGACACCGCCACCATCGGCCAGATCAACATCCGCGAGGAAATGTCGACCTCGTTCCTCGACTACGCCATGTCGGTCATCGTCGCCCGGGCCCTCCCTGACGTTCGGGACGGCTTGAAACCGGTCCACCGCCGCATTCTCTACTCAATGGAGGAGAACGGCATCCGGGCCACCAGCCCGTTCAAGAAGTCGGCCCAGGTAGTCGGCGATGTGATGGGCAAATACCACCCCCATGGCGACGGCGCCATCTATGACGCACTGGTCCGGCTCGGACAGGACTTCTCATCCCGCTATCCGCTCATCGAGCCGCAGGGGAACTTCGGGACCGTCGACGACCCCCCCGCCGCTTATCGCTACACCGAGTGCCGGCTCGAGTCGCTGGCTTCCCACATGCTGGAGGGAATCAGCGAGAACACGGTTGACTTCAAGGAGAACTACTCGGGGGAGTACAGCGAACCGGCCGTCCTGCCGGGTCGATTCCCCAATTTGCTCGTCAACGGTTCAACCGGGATTGCGGTTGGCATGGCCACCAACATCCCGCCTCACAACCTGGGCGAGGTGGTGGATGCCTGCATCCACATGCTGGACAACCCCGAGTCCACCACCGAAGACCTCATGCAGTTCGTCAAAGGCCCAGACTTCCCCACCGGTGGTTACATCGTCGGGACGTCCGGTATCCGCGATGCCCTCACTACCGGGCGTGGCTCCATCAAGATCAGGGCCGTCACCGATGTTGATGAGGTGCGCAAGGGCCGGACCGGCATCATCGTCACCGAGATCCCATTCCAGACGGGTCACGACCGGATCATGACCAAGATCGCCGATCTCGTGCACTCCAAACGCATCGAGGGCATTGCCGATTTGCGGGACGAGTCGAGCTCCCGGGTCGGTACCCGCCTGGTCATCGAGCTGAAGCGGGACGCCCGTCCCCAGGTGGTTCTCAATCAGCTCTACAAGCTCACACCGCTGCAGGACACCTTCGGCGTCAACTTCGTGGCGCTGGTCGACGGTGTGCCCCGCACCCTTGGCTTGGCCGAAGCCATCAAGTACTACGTCGACCACCAGATGGAGGTCGTCGAGCGTCGAACCCGATTCCGGTTGGAGAAGGCGCAGGCCCGGGCCCACATACTGGAGGGGCTGCTGATCGCAGTCGACAACATCGACGAGGTCGTGAAACTGATCCGAGCCTCGGCCGATGTGGATACCGCCCGCACCTCCCTGATGGAACGGTTCGAGCTCAGCGAGATTCAGGCCAACCACATACTCGACATGCCCTTGCGACGCCTCACAGCCCTCGAGAGTGACAAGCTGCGGTCCGAGTTCGCCGACCTGCAGAAGACCATCAAGGCGCTGGAAGCCATCCTCAAGAGCCCGGCCAAGCGCCGCAAGCTGATTGCGAAAGAACTCACTGCCGTCCGGGACAAGTTCGCCGATCACCGCCGCACTCGCATCGTTCCCGACGAGGGCGACTTCTCGATGGAGGACCTCATCGCCGATGAGGAACTGGTGGTGACGGTCACCCAGGCCGGCTATGTGAAGTCGGTGGTAGCGAACACTTATCGAGCCCAGGGGAGAGGCGGCCGGGGGATTCAGGGAGCCAAGCTCAGTGAGGACGACGTCATCAGCCGGGTGCTGCACACCACCGCCCACGCCTACCTGCTGTTCTTCACCAACCGCGGCAAGGTGTATCGGATCCGGGCGCACGAGATTCCCAGACAGAATCGCACCGCCAAGGGAACGATGGCCCAGGCCTTCATGCAGATCGAGCCGGATGAGAAGATCGAGGCCGTCGTGGACACTCGCGACTATGAAACGTCTCAGTTCCTGGTCATCGCCACCCGACGCGGCCAGGTCAAGAAGACCAAGTTCTCCGAGTACGACTCCCGCCAGTCCAGCCTGATCGCCATCAAGCTGGCGGACGACGACGAGGTGGTGTCGGTGCGGACCACCGGCGGGGACGCCGATTTGCTCCTGTTCACCCACAACGGCCAGGGCATCCGCTTCGCCGAGGACGAGATCAGGGCCATGGGCCGCAGCACCCAGGGAGTGCGCGGCATCAAGTTGCGCGAGGGGGATTACGTGGTGTCGGCTGCCCAGGACGGAGAGGGCGACGAGGTACTGCTGTTGACCGACGCCGGCTTTGGAAAGCGCACCAAGATGGACCAGTTCCCGAAGCAGAAGCGGGGCGGGATCGGTGTGAAGGCCATCAAGATCACCAGGTCACGAGGCAACCTGGTGGCGGCACGGGCGGTGGCACCGGGGAGCCAGCTTTTCGTCACCTCCAGCGACGGAATTGTGATGCGGACCGAGGTCGACTCAATCAGTCGCCAGAAGCGGGACGCGTCCGGGGTCAAGGTGATGAACCTGGAGGACGACGCCACCCTCACCGCTTTCACGCTCGTTCCGGCTGAGGACGCGTGATGGCCCGGGAACCTCAGTGACCCGGCATAACGTCGGTTACGAGTACAATCCGATCCGTTCCAAGCAGGGGTTCTATGGCCGTCCGTAGGGTCCGGCGGGTCTTGCGAAAGATTGACCCGTGGACCGTCCTCAAAGTCTCCATAGTTTTCAACGTGATCATCGTGATGGCCGCGTCCATCGGCATTGCCATCATGTGGTCTCTGTTGCGCAACAGCGGTATCCCTGATGACATTGTCAGTTCGATCAACGAACTGGCCATCTTCGAAGAGGATATCAATCTGGACGGACCGTCCTACTTTCGGGTCATGGCGTTCTTCAGCATCGTGTCGACGATCCTGCTCACCGGGCTGGCCACTCTGTCTGCCATCTTCTACAACCTGATCTCAGACGTAATGGGTGGGATCGAGTTCGTGGTCCTGGAGGAAGTCCTCGAAGCCCCCAGGACTACCCCTCAGGTGCGCCCAAGCCGCAGTCGCACCGAGACACCGGCCGTCTCACCACCACCTCCTAACGGACCGCTGGCGGAGTTACCCACTGAGGAGTCCCCGGTCACGTCGTAGCATCGCGAGATGCTGGATTCTCCCTGGTCCCCGCAGGCAGTACACATCCTTGCCAAGCCGACCGGCGCCATCTGCAACCTTGGTTGCTCATACTGCTTCTTTCTCGACAAGGAGCTCCTGTACGAGGGTGATCAGTTCCGCATGTCCGAGGAGCGACTGGACACCTATCTCCGGCAGCTGATCGAGGCTCACAAGATCCCGCAGGTGACGGTGGCCTGGCAGGGCGGAGAGCCAACCTTGATGGGACTCGACTTCTATCGGAAGGTCATCGAACTCGAACACAAGTACCGCCGGCCGGGGATGTCGTTTCTCAACACAATGCAAACCAACGGAGCCCTGCTCACCGACGAATGGTGCGAGTTCTTCAAGGCGAACGATTTCCTGATCGGCATAAGCATCGATGGCCCCCGGCAACTTCATGACGCCTACCGGGTCAACAAACGGGGGGAGGGGTCCTTCGACAAGGTAATGCGGGGGTTGCGCCTGCTCCAGAAGCATGAGGTCGAATACAACATTCTCACGACGGTCAACCGGATCAACGGCGACTACCCGCTCGAGGTCTATCGCTTTCTGAGAGACGAAGCCGGGACCGACTGGATGCAATTCATCCCGGTGGTGGAAAGGGTGGACCCCGACGGCAATCCGGCGGACCTGCGCGGCGAACTGGCCTCGGAGCGGTCGGTCCTGCCCGATCAGTTTGGCAACTTTCTCACCACCGTTTTCGACGAGTGGGTGCTCAACGATGTTGGCGATGTTTTCGTTCAGACGTTTGAGGCGGCCGCCTCCAACTGGGCCGGCCGACCCTCGTCGGGGATATGTGTCTTCAATGAGACCTGTGGATTGGGACTGGCGCTCGAGCACAACGGAGACCTGTACTCATGCGATCACTTTGTGGACCCCGACTACTTGCTCGGGAACATCGGGCGGACGGACATCGAGACCCTGGTGTCCTCCCAGAAGCAGTACGACTTCGGCCAGGACAAGAGGGACGCGCTGCCGCAGTACTGCCTGGACTGCGATGTCAGGTTCGCCTGCCACGGAGAATGCCCCAAGAACCGCTTCATCACCACTCCCGACGGTGAGGCTGGCCTCAACTACCTCTGTGCCGGTTACAAGCAGTTCTTTCACCACGTTGATCGGCCGCTGCGCATGATTCTCGAAGTGATGAGCGCCGGGAAACCGGCCTCAGATGTGATGGCGGTGCTCGCGGCCGACGCGAACCCCTTTGAAGACGAGATTGCCTCGTTGGGACGAAACGATCCCTGCCCATGCGGAAGCGGCCGCAAGCTGAAGAGGTGCCATGGACAGGTCATGAGTGAGGCCAGGGCCCGGCCGCTGCCGGAGGTGACCGGCGCTCCGCGCCCACCGGCCACCGAGCGCGGACGGCGGGCGGCGGAGGCCGGAGCGGACCGGTTGGGACGGAAGTAGGGCGGGGGGCCACCCCGGTCTGACCCGGTAGCCTGACTCGGCGACAAGAGGAGGTCCCGTGGACACAGCGACGATCCTGCAATCCCTCGGCCTGGATGGCCCGATCAGCGGCGTCTATGCCGGCGCGTGGATGGAGGCCACCGGGGACGAGTTGGCCTCCGTCAATCCGGCCAACGGCGAAACGATCGGGACTCTCACAATGGCCACCGCGGCCGAATACGAGGCGGTGGCACGGCGGGCGACAGACACTTTCCAGGAGTGGCGGATGCTGCCCGCCCCCAAACGGGGTGAGTACGTCCGTCAGATCGGGAATGCTCTTCGCGACGTAAAGGCCGAGTTGGGGGCGCTGGTGACCCTTGAGTCGGGGAAGATCCTGGCCGAGGGCGAAGGCGAGGTTCAGGAAATGATCGACATCGCCGACTTCGCCGTCGGGTTGTCGCGACAGTTGTACGGGCTGACAATGGCCAGCGAGCGCCCGCGCCACCGCATGTACGAACAGTGGCATCCGCTCGGGCCGTGCGGAATCATCTCGGCCTTCAACTTCCCGGTAGCGGTGTGGTCGTGGAACGCCTTCATCGCGGCCGTGTGCGGAGATACGAACATCTGGAAGCCTTCGCTGCGCACGCCGCTTTCTGCTGTCGCCGTTACCCGTATCTGCCATGAGGTCATGGCCGGCTCCGGGTTCGAGGGCGTCTTCAACCTGGCCGTCGGAACCGATGACGATGTCGGCAGCAAGATCGTCCATGACCAGCGGGTGCCGCTGGTTTCGGCTACCGGCAGCTGCGATATGGGCCGGATCGTTGGGCCCGCGGTCCTCAAGCGCTTCGGCCGGCCGCTGCTCGAGTTGGGGGGGAACAACGCCATCCTGGTGATGGACGACGCCGACCTCGATCTGGCCACCCGGGCGGCCACCTTCGCCGCGGTGGGGACGGCCGGGCAACGCTGCACCAGCCTGCGACGGTTGCTCGTGCACTCCGAGGTGGCCGATGAGATGACCAGTCGCCTGATCGACGTGTACAAGCAGGTGCGGATCGGGGATCCACTCGAGGAGCAGACGCTGATGGGTCCGCTGATCAGCGACGGGGCGGTTGACCAGATGATGACCGTGCTGGAGATAGCCCAGGAGCAGGGCGGGGAGGTCGTCTACGGCGGCAACCGACTCGATTCCCTGCCGGGAAACTTCGTCGAGCCCACGCTGGTACGTATCGCCAAGGACGCCCCGATCGTGCAGGAGGAGACTTTTGCCCCCATCCTCTGGATCCTCGAGGTCGACGACCTGACCGATGGGATCGCCGTCCAAAATGGCGTTAGGCAGGGTTTGTCGTCGGCGATCTTCACCGACTCGCTAAGCAACGCCGAGACCTTCCTCTCCCATCTGGGCTCCGACTGCGGCATTGCCAATGTCAACATCGGGACTTCGGGAGCCGAGATCGGTGGAGCTTTCGGCGGCGAGAAGGAAACCGGTGGAGGCCGGGAGGCCGGCAGCGATTCCTGGAAGGCCTACATGCGCCGCCAGACCACCACAATCAACTGGGGCGGCGACCTACCCCTCGCCCAGGGAATCGAGTTTGTGTAGGGCCGCCTCCGGCGACCAGCCCTCAGCTTTCAGCCAGAAGGCGGCCCTCAAAGGCTCTGGCCGATGGCCGATGGCCGATAGCTGATGGCCGCGTAGGCGGTCGAAGACCGCCTACGCCGTTGTCTCGTGAAAGCTGGCTACATCTAGGCCGGCTGCCAGGGCTCGGTCCAGGTAGGGGGTAGGGGCGGCGGAGGCCCAGCTACGTCCGGGGGGATAGGTGTGCTGGCCGGCAGGCACGACCGCCGAAGACAACGCAATCGCCGCCAGGTAGCCCTTGTGATCGGCGACTCCAACGATGGTTCGCTGCACACCGTCGTCGAGGGCTCCTGAGACCTGGGCCATGGCGCCCGCCCACTCGCCCTCCACCGGCGCCTCGAATGCTTGGACCGGGATGTTGGTGTCCGTCCATCCTTGAGGATCAACTTCTCTGGCCCATAAGGATCCGATCGGCCCGGGGAAAGGGATCGGCTCGCCGCGCCGCCGGGGCCGGCCTGCCACGGTCCAGGCGATTCGGACTTCGAGCGGGGTGTCCATCAGGGCGGCCTCTTGCAGGGCCAGGCCGGCAGCGATCCCGGTTTCGATGTTGGCCCCGACGATCAGGCTGAGGCCGGCATCGGCGAACTGGCCGGCAGGTTCGTCACCCCATGAAACCGGCGTCACCAGGGCAGCGCCGGCCTCCAGACACAGCCCGGCCAACTCGTCTGGTTCGTGCAGATCGGTCACGACAACGTCGTATCCATCGATCTCATCCACCACCCGCACCCGCGGTCCGGGCTCCTCAGTACGCCAGACTGCTACCTCCGTGATTGTCTGCTCTGCTTGCAGCACCCGGACCGCGCGCCGCCCGACTTCGCCAATGGGGTGGACGACAACCCTCACTTGCTGTGCGGCTTCCAGGCGCCGTGATGAGCGGGGGGCTTGACCGGCCGCCGCCCGGCCAGGGCGACGGCTGCGGCAGCTGCCACAGCAGCCAGGGCCAGGGACAGTCGCTTCTTGTCCATCTGCGGAGTGTAGAAGGGCGGCGAGTATGCTCTTGGCAACACGAACCGCTGGGGTCTCCCCGAGCGCAAGAGCGAAGTCCGGTTTGAATCCGGCGCTGTCTCGCAACTGTGAAGCCCGTGAGGGATTAGCCAGGTCGCCTGCCCCAGCCGGAGTGGATAGCTCTCGATAGAAGGGTGACCCGCATTCCAGTGGCTCACCGTCTTTTGACAGAAAGGCGGATTCGCATGCGCAAGGGCGCACTCCTGTGGTTGGCATTGAGTCTCGTGCTCGTGTCATGCAGGGCTTCAGAGGCAGAAACAACTGTGTTGGCAACCCAACCAGATCCGGTTGCTCAATTCCCCGTTTCGGTCGAAACCGACCTGGGACCCGTGACCATCGAGGCACAGCCGTCGCGCATCGTCTCTCTATCAGCAACTGCCACCGAGATGCTCTATGCAGTCGGGGCCGGACCCCAGGTGGTCGCCACCGATCTCACCTCCAACTTCCCGGACGAGGCGTTGACCACGGCCAAGCTCGATTCGTTCAGTTTCAATGCCGAGGAAGTTGCCGCCCTCAACCCCGATCTCGTGATCCTGGCCTTCGACTTCCAGGGGGAGGGCGAAGCCCTGGCCGCCCTCAGCATTCCCTTTCTCATGCTTGGCCCACCCGGCGACCTGGAAGGGGCCCTGTCGCAGCTTCTCAACGTCGGGATCGCCACCGGCCGGGGAGAGGAGGCAGGAGTGATGGTCTCCGATCTGGCATCAGAAGTCGACGAACTGGTGGCGGCGGCGGGCTCGATCGATGGGGTGACCATCTACCACGAGGTGGATGAGACGCTCTACAGCGCCACCTCCGACTCCTTCATCGGCAACATCTACGATCGCCTCGGGCTGGTGAACATCGCTGATGGCGTGGAAGCCGCCGGGCCGTTCCCGCAACTCACCGCCGAGTACATCGTGGCTCAGGATCCGGAGTTCATCTTCCTGGCCGACGCCAACTTCGGCGTGACCACCGAATCGGTTGCCGACCGGCCGGGCTGGGAAACAGTTTCAGCCGTCAGCGAGGGAAACGTTGTCCCGCTCGATGGCGACATTGCCGGACGATGGGGACCACGGACGGTCGACCTGATGCGATCGATCCTGACCGCAGTGGAGACAGGGACGCCGTGAGTGCTGCCACTCTTCCGCTGAGCCGCCGCCGACCCCGACCGGGACCTTTCGTCTTCTCGCTCCTGGTCCTGACCGTGGCGTCGGCGGCCTCGCTGGTTCTGGGTCCGGCCGGCGTCGACCCCTGGGGGGCGATCGTGGAGGTGCTCGATCGTCTCCCTCTGGTCACGCTCGATTCTGGACTTTCCGAACAGGAGGCGGCCATTGTGTGGGAACTGCGGATGCCGCGTCTGGTGCTGGCCGGGTTGGTGGGGGCGACCCTGGCCGGATCGGGAGCCGCCTACCAGGGGGTCTTCCGCAATCCGCTCGCCGATCCGTACCTGCTGGGAGTGGCGGCCGGGGCCGGTTTGGGAGCCACCGCGGCCATTGTCTTTGCGTTGCCCTCGTCGTTGATAGCGCCGTTGGCCTTCGCCGGTGCCGTCCTGGCAGTGTTCGCCGCCTACGGTCTGGCTCGGCTCGGAGGCCCGAGGCGGACGGGGGCAACGCTCATACTGTCGGGCGTAGCGGTAGCGGCCTTCTTCACCGCACTCCAGACCTACCTGCAGCAGCAACATGCGGACACCATTCGGCAGGTCTTCTCGTGGATACTGGGCCGGCTCGGCACCACCGGGTGGAGCGATGTCGCGACCCTCCTCCCGTACGCTGCTGTCAGCTGGGTGGTTCTAATTGCCCACCGTCGCCACCTGGACGTGATGGCGGTTGGGGAAGACGAGGCTTCGACTCTCGGGCTCAATCCGGAGCGGGTTCGCCTGGTGGTTGTCGCCGGAGCGACTCTGGGCGCGGCTGCCGCAGTCTCGGTGAGCGGGCTGATCGCCTTCGTCGGAATCATCGTTCCCCACGTCGTGCGCCTGGCGGCCGGGGCCTCCTTTCGGACGCTGCTGCCTCTCTCGCTGCTGGGCGGGGCCGCCTTCCTGGTACTGGCCGACCTGGTCGCCCGCACGGCACAATCAGGAGGAGAGTTGCCGATCGGGGTGGTGACCGCCTTCGTGGGTGCTCCCTTCTTCGCTTTCATCCTGGCCACCAGACGGGACATGGCTGCATGACCGGTCTCTCCTGCTCAGCCCTCGCTGCCGCCTACAACGGCTCAAAGGTGCTGGACGGTGTCGACCTGGCGGTCGCCCCGGGCGAGTGGCTGGTGGTGGTGGGCCCGAATGGAGCCGGCAAGACCACGCTGTTGCGGGCGCTGTCTGGTGTGCTTCCATCAGAGGGCGAGATTCTGCTTGGCGGAATCCCTCTTCCCGACTTGCGGCGCCGGGAGGTGGCCGCCCGGGTGGCAATGGTTCCACAGAGTCCCGTGGTGCCTGAGGGAGTCAGCGTGTTCGAGTACGTGCTGCTGGGCAGGACCCCGTACATCCCCTACTGGAGGATGGAAGGACCGTCCGATCGCGATCGCGTTTCCGATGTTTTGAGCCGACTGGACCTGGCCGCATTCGCATCCCGGCCGGTGTCATCGCTCTCGGGCGGTGAGCGCCAACGAGTGGTCCTGGCCCGGGCGCTGGCTCAGGATGCTTCCATCCTGCTCCTCGACGAGCCAACGACCGCCCTCGACCTTGGTCACCAGCAGCAGGTGCTTGAGTTGGTCGATGGCCTGCGGAGGGAAGCGGAACTGGTCGTCATCAGCACAATGCACGATCTGACCTTCGCGGCTCTATTTGGTGATCGGGTGGTGCTTCTGGCCGGCGGGAGCGTGGTTGCCGACGGGGCTCCGGGCCAGGTGCTGCGGGCAGAGACGGTTGCCACTCACTTCGGTGCCGAAGTGGAAGTAGTCGAGGGTCCAGACGGGCCGGTGATACTGCCGGTGCGGTCCCGCTAGCGCTTGC
>JBPCTX010000178.1:0-2685 GCA_051011455.1 Acidimicrobiia bacterium
ATGCTGATCAAGCATGACGAGGAGTACCGGGTCCCTGAGGAGGGGAATTTCGAGGGCGACGAATCGTGAGGCTCTGGATCTCGACAACTAGGACCGCGGCACCGGCCGACCAGCCGTGATTGCCATCGCCGGCTATGCCGGCATACTCACCGCCCTCGCCTCCTCCGTGTTGCTGGTGGTCCGGGGATCCCAGGCCTTCATCGGCGACCGAAAGGCCGCCACGCTGCGGGGGCCGGTGATGGGACTGGTGGGAGGCGCCGGGGTCGCTTTCGCCCTGCTCATCCTCGGGTTACTGACCGACGACTTCTCGATCGCCTACATCGCCGACAACCACTCAACCACCACGCCGTTGGTGTTCAAGATCGCCACGGCCTGGGCGGCACTGGAGGGCAGCATCCTGCTGTGGGGCCTGGTGCTGGCCGGCTTCGTCTACGGAGTGCTCAGGACCGTCTCCGACGGGGACGGGCTGGGAGTCGGAGCGTTGGCGGTACTCGGTGTTATCTCGGTCTTCTTCTTCGGGGTCATGGCCACCTTCGCCAACCCGTTCGCGGTGTGCACCGAGCTGGTCGGTGGCATCTGTGCCGACACCAGTTGGCACCCGTTCGTCTCCACGTCGGCTCCCCTGGAAGGCCCCGGACCCAATCCCCTGCTGCAGAACCACATCTTGATGGCGGTGCACCCGCCGGTTCTGTACGTCGGCTACGTCGGATTCTCTGTGCCGTTCGGCTTCGCCATCTCGACGCTGGTGCTGGGCACGGCCACCGACTGGCTGGAGCGGACCAGGCGATGGACGCTGTTCGCCTGGGTGTTCTTGACCGCCGGCATCACGCTCGGGGCCGTCTGGTCCTATGCCGTACTGGGCTGGGGCGGCTATTGGGCCTGGGATCCGGTAGAGAACGCCTCGTTCCTCCCCTGGTTGGCAGGGACCGCCTTCATCCACTCGGCGGTCATCGAACGACGCCGGGGGATGCTCCGCGCCTGGAACCTGCTGCTCGTCATTGCCACCTTCTCACTCACCCTCCTCGGCACGTTCCTAACCCGCAGTGGCGTCGTCGCTTCGGTCCACAGCTTCACCCAGTCGGCCATTGGGCCGGCGCTGCTCGGGTTCCTGCTGTTCACCATGATCGGCTCCCTGGCATTGTTCGCGACCAGGGCTCATTTGCTTGCCCAGTCCACCCGGCTGGAGTCGTTGGCCAGCCGGGAAGGCCTCTTCCTGCTCAACAACCTCCTGCTGACGTTGTTCACCGTGGTGGTGCTGGTGGGAACCCTGGGCCCACTGTTCCTCGAGGCCTTCAACGGGCGGGTAGTCACCGTCGGGCGTCCCTTCTTCGATCAGCTGGCCGCCCCCATCTCGTACCTGCTTCTGCTGGCAATCGGCCTGGGACCGATCACCCCCTACCGCACCGCCCGAGCATCTGTCGTTTGGGAACGCATCCGAACCCCTCTGCAGGTTGCTCTCGGTGCCGGGGCCGTCGCGGTCCTGTTAGGGCGTCGGGAAGCGACGGTGGTCGTGGTCCTGATGCTGGCGGTCTTCATCGTCTCGGTCATCGGGCGCCATCTCTTCGTGCAAGCACGCCGCATCGATGCCCCCCTGCTTTCCTCCCTCGGTCGCGTCGTCGGCCGGGAACCCGGGTTCTGGGGAGGGCAGATTGCCCACATTGGGGTGGCAGTGCTGGCCGTTGGCATCACCGTGTCGGCCGCCCTGTCGGTACAAGGAAGCGTCACGCTCAGCCGGGGGGAAACCGAGTCTTTCGCAGGCTTCGAAGTCACCTACCTGGGCCAGTTCGATCGAGTGGTGGGCAACAAGTCGATCCTGGGGGCCGAAGTTGAATTGGCAAAGAACGGCAGCGTGATCGCGATCATGGAGCCGAGCCTTAACACCTTCCCGAATCAGGTGCAGGCCATCGCCACGCCGGCCATTCACACCGATCTGAGCGGAGATGTCTACATCACCCTGACCCGGATCAACGAGGACACAATTGCACTCGACATGTGGCGCTACCCCTTCGAATTCCTCATCTGGCTGGGCGGATTCATAATCGTGGCCGGGGGCATGTGGTCGCTGGCGATGCGCAAGGTCGGCCGGACCACGAGCCCGATCCGGGAGAGTGCGCCGGCATGACTGGAGGCCCGGCCAACCCGGTTCGGCCCTGGAGTCGGCGCACCGGCCGAATGGTGAGCGGCGGGTTGACCGTGATCCTTGCGTTGATCGTGATCGCAGGGCTGGTGAACGGCCCCGAGGGTGAGAGTGACCGGGTGGACTCTCTGACCGCCGTCATCAAATGCCCGCAGTGTCAGGGCGAGTCCATCAAGGACTCGTCGGCAGTCACCGCCCGCACCATGCGCGAGATAGTCGTCGAGCAGGTGGCGGCCGGCCGCAGTGACGACCAGATCCTCGACTACTTCAGAGGCCTGTACGGTGACCAGGCCATCCTCGACCCCGGGCTAACTGCGTCCACCGTCGTGCTGTGGGCGGTGCCGGCCATGGTGCTGGCCGGAGGGGTCGGCACCCTGATCTGGTTGACCAGGGCCCGGAGGCGCCAGTGACCCGCCGACACCAACTGGAGGAGCGACTGGCTCAGGCTGCGGTCGACCTGGCCGAGGTCGACGAGCAACTGGCGGCGGGCGAACTGGATGAGCCGACCGCAGCCGGCCTGCAGAATCGCTATCGGCGCGAGAGTGAGC
>JBPCTX010000179.1:0-9003 GCA_051011455.1 Acidimicrobiia bacterium
GTTGTAGACGAGCACCGGGAGGTCGGAGGCATCGGCAATGGCTGTGAAGTGCTGATAGAGCCCTTCCTGGGGCGGCTTGTTGTAGTAGGGGGTCACCGCCATGACGCCGTGGCATCCGATCTCGGCCGCCCGGCGGGTGGCTTCGACGGATTCGGCGGTGTTGTAGGTGCCGGTGCCGGCAATGACGATGGCACGGTCGCCGACAGCTTCGAGAACGGTCTTGAACATCCCCAGCTTCTCTTCCTTGCTGAGAGTCGGGGATTCGCCGGTGGTGCCGCACACCACCAGTCCATCGCTGCCGTGAGAAACCAGGTAGCGGGCCAGATCCCAGGTGGACTGATAGTCGACCTGTCCGGCCTGGTCGAAGGGGGTGATCATCGCAGTCAGAACGGAGCCAAATGGTTGCGTGGTCATACCCGTGACGGTAGCAGCCGGCCCCATAGAGTTGACCCTCCGGGAATTCCCTGGACCGAAATAGGATTGACCTCTATCTGAGGTGAGATATGCCAGGTGAATACGTAAGAGAGATCAACGCACCCGACTTCGTGACCGGGGTCGTCCAGCGCAGCCACGACGTGCCGGTGGTGGTGGACTTCTGGGCCGAATGGTGCGGACCGTGCCGGACGCTGGGGCCGATGCTGGAGAAGCTGGCCGACGAATACGCCGGCGGCTTCGAGCTGGTCAAGGTGGACGTCGACGCCAACCAGGCGCTGGCCCAGCAGTTCGGCGTTCAGGGAATCCCCTACGTCATGGCCTTCAAGGGCGGGCAACCCGTCGACCAGTTCACCGGCGCTCTCCCCGAAAGCCAGGTTCGCACCTGGCTCGACTCGGTGGTTCCATCTCAGCTCGACCTGACCGTGGACGCCGCCCGCAGCGCCATGCTCGACGGCAACGACGACCGGGCCGAGGAGCTGCTCCGGGCCGTGCTGGCCGAGAAGATGGATCACGAGGAAGCCGGCACCACTCTGGCCTCCCTCTACCTGTCACAGGGCAATAACTCACACGCCCTCGACGTGCTGGCACCGCTGTCGCCCACTAGTGAGGTCGAGAAGCTGCGGGCCACCGCCCGGCTAACCGAGCCCGATGGTGCCGACGTTGCCGCCCTCGGTGCGGCCGTCGAGTCCGACCCCGACAACGACGACGCCCGCCTCGACCTGGGTCGTGCCCTGGCGGCCTCGGCTGAGTTCGAGCCCGCGCTGGATCACTTCCTGGCCGTGGTCCGAAAGAAGAACGATCGCCTCAATGAGGCCCGCTCGGCCATGGTTGACATCTTCGAGGTTCTCGGACCCGACCATCCCCTCTCGGTCACCTACCGGAGAGAGTTGGCAAACTCCTTGTACTGAGGCCGCTCACGGAGCCCCCTGGTTGCCCGATACCAGTTGCCCGTGTCCCGAGGCAACTCCTTCGGGTGGCGGGAAACGGGACACAGGAACCGGGTGAAGGCATTTCGCCCCTACTGGACACGACGGCCCTCCTTCAGAATGTGGAAGCGCGAGAGAGGAGGGAGGCGCATGCTGAAGACCGGAATGCGAGTGGAGGAGCTCACCAAGAAAGTCGGACAGGTCCCCCGCTACGGCAAGGTGAAGGCCATCCACGGTGAATCCGTTGAGGTGCGGTGGGATGACGAGCACGTATCCATCGTCTCGCGCCAGAGCGTTCACCCGATCAAAGCGCCGGCCGGGAACTAGCCGGCCTCAGCGTTCCAGGATGATGGCAGCGGCGGTGGCACCGGCGCCGCAAATGCTGACCAGCCCGTAGCGAGAATCGCGCCGCGCCATCTCATTGGCGAGGGTGGTCACAATGCGGGCTCCGGTGGCCGCAAACGGGTGACCGACTGAAATCGAGCTGCCGAGCGGGTTGAGCTTGGTTCGATCCAGCTTGCCGATCGGGGGCTCCTGCCAGCCCTGCTCCCAGGCGGCCAGGTTGCAGGCCACCTGCCCTCCGAAGGCCTCATGCATCTCGACAATGTCCATGTCGTCGAGTTCCAGGCCGTTGCGGCGCAACAAGCGGGGCACCGCCACCCCAGGTCCCATCAGCAGGCCATCGGCCGGATTGATTCCGACGAACTCCACGTCGCGAATGAAGGCCATTGGCTCCTTGCCCTCGGCTTTGGCGCGGTCCTCAGACATCAGCATCACAGCCGCGGCACCATCGGTAAGGGGGCTGGAGTTGCCTGCGGTCAGCGTGCCGGCGGCGGTGGGATCGAACACGGTCTTGAGCTTGGCCAGTTTCTCCATCGAGGTATCGGCCCGGATCAAGGTGTCGCGGTCGATGCCGTCGAGGGGAGCGATCTCATCCGGCAGCCGCCCGTCTTCGGTGGCCGCAGCCGCGTTCATGTGGCTGTGGTAGGCGATCTCGTCCTGTTCCTGACGGGAGATCTTCCACTCCTTGACCATCAACTCGCAGTGCTCCCCCATCGACAGGCCGGTGGAGGGCTCCGCTACCCCGGGCGCCTGAGGGACCAGATCCTTGGGACGCAGCTTGGCGAATATCTTGAGGCGATCGCTCAGTGAGCGTGCTCCGGACGCTTGTAGGAAGATCGAACTGGCCCGCTTGGTCATCAGCACCGACGGGTTGGACATCGACTCCACCCCGCCGGCGATGCCGACCTCGGCCCGACCGGCCCGGATCGAGTCCACAACCAATTCGATGCCGCTGGCCGAAGTGATGCAGTTATCGGTAATGGTGAGCGATCGGGTGGAATCGGGCAGCCGGCTCTTGAAGTTGACCTCACGAGCCAAATGGGGAACGCGGGCATCGACGACAACAATGCCGTATACGAGGGTGTCGACGATTGAAGGGTCAATGTCGGCCCTGTCGAGCAAGCCATCGACGGCGTGGACTCCCAGGTCGAGAGCCCGATGCTTGCGCAGTTGTGCTCCGGCCTTGGCAAAAGGGGTGCGGGCGCCGGCAACAACGGCCACCCTGGTGGTGTCACTCATGGTTTCTCCTCAGATACCTAATCCTGCAACCCATTGAGGGTAACGGGCGGAGGCCCGGAGAATTCCGTGCCGGTGGCAGCTCCCCGAGCCGCCGGACTCAGTCGTTGGGGAACTTGAGCTCTTCGAGTTCGGCGGCCTCGACCATGGCTTCGGCCTCGATGCTCATCGGCTCAGGGATGGCTTTCTCGATGTCATCGGCGACGTGCTTCTCATCTAGCTCGAGAGCATCTGCGTCGACGTCGTTGCTCTTATCCATGGTTACCCCCTGACTGGTTGGCACGATTGTACATTCCCGGGTCAGGCCCGGCCGACTCACCGCCTATCCATTTGCGATAGTGTCGCCGAGGGGACACTTCTAACCGCTAGGTGAGAATGTTTCCCGGGCTGAGCCCCGTCCCACAGCGGGGCTCAGTCGCGCTCCCGGCGTTCCTTGATCAATCCGGCCAGTTCGGCCGCGGTGACACCTTCTCGCTCGGCCCACTGCTTGACCCACCAGAGCGGGTCATAGGTCTCCTCGAGCCCCTCGATTGGCTCGCCCCGGCCGGGTAGGTCACTGAACTCGCCGCGTTCCATCGCCAGACGAATCTGACGCTCTACCAACGACTCACCGGGACGGAAGTCGTCGGAGACGGCCTCCTGGCTCACAGCAGCGCGTCCAACCCGACAGTCACGCCCGGGAGTTCAACCACGCTGCGCACGGCCAGCAGCACTCCAGGTATGAAGGAGCTGCGGTCGGTCGAATCATGTCGAATCGTGAGAGTCTCGCCCGCTCCCCCCAGGATCACCTCTTGATGCGCCACCAGCCCGGAGAGTCGCACCGAATGAACCGGTACCCCTTCGACGTCGGCACCACGAGCCCCTTCCACCAATTCGGTCGACTCAGCCGCCCGGCTCTGCTCGGCTGCCGCCGCGATCCGGCCGGCAGTGGCGATCGCCGTTCCCGAGGGAGCGTCGACCTTGCCGTCATGGTGCAACTCGATGATCTCGGCAGCCTGGAAGTAGGGGGCGGCTTCGGCTGCGAACCGCATGGACAGGACCGCTCCGATGGAGAAGTTGGGGACAATCAGGCAATTGGGCGGACCCGAACCGAAGATGCCCTCGGCTTGGGCGATTCGCTCCGGATTGAACCCTGAGGTCCCCACCACTGCGTGCAGCCCGCGCTGTTGCCACAGCCGCAGATTGTCGAGAACCACGTCGGGATTGGTGAAGTCCACCACCACGTCGGCGTCGGGCAACGCATCGACGGTCGACATCACCCCGTCCCCACCGACCGGGTCGTAGCGGCCGGCCAACTCCAACTCGTCGTGCTCGGCTATGGCGGCCGAGATCACCGAACCCATCCGCCCCGCTGCCCCGGAGACGAGTACACGGGTCACAGCACAAACGGCTCCAGCTCGGATGCCTGGTGAGGTCCGGTAGCCCCGATCACCTTCGGGCCGGTCAACAGTTCGACCGCAACATCGTGCACATGCTGGCGGGTGACCGCCTCGAATCGCTCCAGCGTTTCGTCCAGGCTCAGGTGCTCCTGGCCGGTGATCTCCTCACGACCGAGGCGGATCATCCGGCTGTTCGGGTCCTCCTCGCTGAGGGCCAGGCTTCCCTGTACGTGACCCTTGGCCCGATCCAGCTCGTTGTCGGTGACGCCATCGGCGATCAGCTTCTTGAACTCGTCCTCAACCAGGTGCAGGACCTGATCGGTTTGATTGGGGGTAGTGCCGACATACACGCCGTAGCCGCCCGAGTCGGCGTACGGGAACCGGAAGCTGTAAACGGCGTAGGCGAGGCCGCGTTGCTCACGGATCTCCCTGAATAGGCGGGAGGACATACCGCCGCCCATGACATGGTTGAGCAAGCCGAACGCGAAGCGGCGATCGTCGCCTCGTTGGAAGCCCTCGCCGCCGATGATGAGATGGGTCTGCTCGGTGTCCCGGTGCCGCACCCCGACCCGGGGCTCGACCTGGGCCGGGCCGTGGTCGTGGGTCGACTCCTCGGCGTGCCAGCTACCGAAATGATCTCCCGCCATTTCCACCAGGGCGGCGTGGTCAACCCGGCCGGCCACGGCCACCACCGTCGAGCCGGCGTGATAGCGGCGTGACCAGAAGTCGTGAATGTCGGACCGGCCCATCCCGGTGATCGATTCCTTGGTGCCGAGCACGGGGCGTTCCAGAGCATGGCCTTTCCAGAGGGCGGCCGAGAACTCCTCGTAGGCAACATCGGTGGGATCGTCCTCGTTCATGTTGATCTCTTCGAGGACGACGTGCTTCTCCGAGTCGATCTCCGGTTGCCGGAAGGCGGGGCGGCGCACCATCTCGGCCAGGATGTCGATGCCGAGGGGTAGATCGTCGTCACGGAGCCGTGCCCAGTAGCAGGTCTGTTCCTTGCTGGTGAAGGCGTTCGAGCGGCCGCCGACCGCGTCGAATGACTCGGCGATCTGCTGGGCCGACAAGCGCTCACTGCCCTTGAACAGGAGATGCTCGAGGAAGTGGGCGGCTCCGGCCTCGTTGGGGCGTTCGTCGCGGGTCCCCGCATCGGCCCACACCCCCAGTGCGACCGATCGGACGTCGGGCATGGAATCGGTGATGACCCGCAAGCCATTGGTAAGAGTGGACAGTTCGTAGTGCATTGGTCAGCCGATGTTAGGAACAGGGCGGCTCCTCGCGGGCGTCTAATCGTCAAATGCCGTCACCCGCATACGGCGGCGGCGGCGTCTAATGGGTAGAAGCAAGAATGGCAATAAGGAGCATGCGATGAAACGCCTCGGATTTCTGCTGATAGCGGTGACGCTGGTGGCAGCCGCCTGCGGCGAGTCCGACCGCGCCGCGGACGACACCACCTCGACGACTGCCCCTCCCGTCACCACAACGACTACGACACTTCCGGCTACCAGCACTTCGACCACGACGGCCCCGACAACAACCACCACAGTCCCGGCCGAGCCGCAGTTCGTCAACGTCTACTTCATGATCGACTCCGTGGGCAGTGAAGCCGGACCATTCGTTGGGCCGGTCACCCGGGAGATCGATCCCACCGTGGCAGTAGCCCGCGCAGCCCTCGAGGCTCTGATTGAGGGGCCGACGGCCGGCGAACTGGCGGGAACACCCGCCATCACCGGCGGGCTCCCGGCCGGTACCGAATTGCTCGGGCTGACCATCGCCGACGGAACCGCCAGGGCCGACTTCTCAGCCGAGGTCGAGAGCATCGGGGGCACATTCGGTGAGATGAGCGTGCTCACTCAGATCGTCTTCACCCTCACCCAGTTCCCGACCGTTGATGACGTTGTGATCATGATCGACGGAGAAGCCGTCGAACTCTTCGGCGGCCACGGGATGGAAATCGCCCCTTCCCTCGACCGCGACGCTCTGCTCGGGTGGGGTCTCGTCCCCGAGATTCTCATCGACCAGCCGGCCTGGTTCGCTTCCTCCGAGAGCCCCCTGCTGGTTTCTGGCATCGGCCGCTTGTTCGAAGCCACCGCTCAGTGGGCGCTGTATGACAACGACGGGTTGCAGTTGGCAGAAGGCTTCACGACGGCCAGCACCGGTGGCCCGGACTGGGGCACCTTCCAGTTCGCCATTCCCTACGAAGTCGACGCTCTGCAACTGGGGTCGTTGATGATGTGGGAAGAGTCGGCCAAGGATGGAAGTCAGATGCACCTGGTCGAGCATCCGGTCTGGCTCAACCCGTAGTTCAGTCGGGCGTCAGCTCTGCCGGACGCTCCCAATCGGAGCCGTTGCTGAGGAGCGACTGCACCAGGTCGAGCACCCGGCGATTGATTTCGTTGCGAATCTCCCGGACGGTTTCCAGGTCCTTGCCGGCCGGATCATCGAGGTCCCAATCCAGATATTGCTTTCCGGGATAGACCGGGCAGGCATCGCCGCAACCCATCGTGATCACAACATCGGAGGCGCGGACCGACTCGTTCGACAACAGCTTGGGGGTACGCGAAACGATGTCGACTCCCAGCTCCGCCATCGCCTCAACCGCCATGGGGTTCACCTGATCGGAAGGCTCACTTCCCGCGGAATGAATGTCGATTTGGCCACCAGCGTGCATCTCAGTGAGGGCAGCCGCCATCTGACTGCGCCCGGCATTGTGGACGCAAACGAACAACACGCGGGGACGGGAATCCATGACTCCGAGTATCCCACACCCCGGAGTTGGGGCCATCAGATCGCGCGATAGCCTCGCCTCAAGCGACACACGGAGCCCGGCTTCCCTATGGCGATCAGCCAGCCGACATCTGAGCGCAACTTTCCGACCTGGGCCCGTCTATTGCTCGTTTTCGGGCTCCTCTACACCTTCCTGGCCGGCGTCAAGTTCCTGGAGAGCGGCATCAAGGCCTTTGGCTCCGACGCCGCTGCCGACCTTTTCGATGGAATCTCGAATCCGGTCGCCGGCCTGTTTGCCGGCATCCTCGCCACCGTGTTGGTCCAATCCTCCTCTGTTACGACGGCCACCATCGTTGGGCTGGTCGGCTCGGGCACGCTCCCCTTCGATACCGCCGTCCCAATGATCATGGGCGCCAACATCGGGACGACCGTCACCAACACCCTCGCCTCGCTGGGACACATCCGGCGTAGCGAGGAGTTCAAGCGGGCCTTCGCCGGCGCCACGATGCACGACTTCTTCAATCTCATGGCGGTCAGCTTCCTGCTTCCGTTGGAGCTCATCACCGGCTTCTTGTCCAAGTCGGCCGAGAGGATGGCCGACTGGTTGTCCGACGCAGGAATCCAGGGTGGAGAGCTGGGCGACAGCCCGCTCAAGTCGGCCGTCAAGTGGCCGGTCGACCAGGTCAAGGACCTCCTGGACGGGGTGAGCGACAATCTGCTGGGGGCGACACTGCTGATCGTCGGGCTGGGTCTGATCTTCCTGAGCCTGGCCTACATCACCAAGAACATGAAGCAAGTGCTGGCCGGGCGGATCGAGCGGTCCATGAACCAGGTGCTCTCCCGAGGTGGCGGCGTCCCCGCCATGCTGGTCGGCCTGGTCATGACCGTGGCCGTGCAGAGCAGCTCGATCACCACCTCGATCCTGATCCCGATCATCGCCGCCGGCGTGCTGACGCTGCGGAACGCCTACCCGATAACGCTGGGGGCGAATGTCGGCACCACAGTCACGGCGCTGCTGGCGTCGCTGGCCACCGACCGGCCCGAGGCGCTGGCCATCGCACTCACCCACACGTTGTTCAACCTCACCGGGATCGCGGTGTTCTATCCGCTCCCACAACTGCGCCATCTGCCCATCAAGGCCGCCGAGAGGTTGGCCGAGGTGGCAGTGGTCAATCGGGTGCTGGCCGTGGGATACGTAGTCGGGATGTTCATCATCGTCCCGTTGATCGGAATAGTGTTGTTGCGATGAGGGAGGTCCACGATGGTCCTTGAATTCTTCCGGCGTGGTACGGACGGTCAGCTAGAACAGGTCGAAAGCAAGATCGGCCAAATGCTGGGCGATGCCCGCCACAGCTTCGACCTGGCCGCCAACGCCTTGCTGGCAGGCGCCGAGGCGTCGGTGGTCGGCGATGACATTCACACGACCGACAAGCGGATAAACGCCCTCGAACGAGAGGTCCGCCGCGATCTGGTGGTCCACGTCAGTGTGCATTCGGCAGCTTCCGACGTGCCGATGATCCTGGCCTACATGGCCGTGTCAAAAGACGTCGAACGAATCGGCGACTACGCCAAGAACATCTGGGACCTGGCCCACCAGGGCACTGATCTGTCGGTGGCCGACGATCTGGAGCAGCTCAGCTCCTACCGCCAGCGCATTTCGCTACTGATCTCGCAGACTGCCCAGACCTTCCTGGACCGTGCCACTGAGGACGCCCGCGGCTTCTTGAGCGAGGCCGACGTACTGCTCAAGGAATACGACGAGCGGATCAATGAGTGCGTGGCTTCCGATCGTCCCTCCAGTTATGGAGTCCCGAGGGCCCTCTACTACCGATACTTGAAGCGGATCACAGCCCACCTGATGAACGTGTTGACCGCGCTGACAATGCCGGTGGACCAACTGGCCTACTTCGACGAAGATCCCGACGACCGGCTCTCGCTGGAAGAGGAGTAGCCGG
>JBPCTX010000180.1:0-5094 GCA_051011455.1 Acidimicrobiia bacterium
CATTGGTGGAGTCACACCCTTCGCCCTGCCCGACGGGCTTCCTCTGTGGATCGACACGGCGGTCATGGCCCACGAGTGGGTGATCCTCGGCGGCGGCAGCCGCTCCATCAAGATCAAAGCCGATCCCCACATCCTGGAGGCCCTCCCGGGGGCAGAGGTAGTAGAGGGTTTGGCCCTGTAGGTCCCACGTCACTAGAGCCGTCGCAGCAGTCAGTAAGCAGCTAGCAACAACGTAGCGGGAGCCGCGTTCTGGCCGACAGCCGACAGCCGGCGGCTGACGCTCAGTCCGGCTGCAGGCCGACTCTCTTCCCCAATGCCTCCAGTGACATTCGGAACTCCTCGGCAGATGACCAGGCGGCGTACTGGGGTGGGATCTGGGTCTCGGCCAGCTTGACGATCGCGGTAGAGCTGGCTTCGGCCTGCTTGACGATGTCGCAAACGAAGGTCAGATACCGGGCGAAGATGCGGGCGTACTCGAAGGTGGTGACGGTGCCGTGTCCCGGTACCACCGTGCTGGGCCTCAGTGCCTTGAGTCGAAAGATGATGTTGACCCACTCGTCGGGATGACCGTCTCCGGCCCAGGGATGCGTCTCAACCCAGAGCAGATCACCGGCGTATACCACTCCGCAATCGGGCAGAAACACGAAGGTGTCGCTGTCGGTGTGACCTCCGCCGTAGGAGATGACGTGGGCGTCTCTCTCGCTTCCTTCGATGATCATCTCGCCATTGTGTTGAATGTTCGGCAACGTGATGGTGAGCTCGGGCAGCGAAGCCAGCACTGCACGTGCCATGGCACGGGACAGTGTCACATCCCTGGCAGTCGCCTCATCTCCATTCCTCTCGGCCTGGAGCAGCTCGGCGTCGAGTGCGAGGATCCAGTCCCGGAGCTCGTCGGCATAGGCGTCCAGGTCGGGCGGGCTCTTCTCCGAGATCAGCTCGATCGTGCGGGCGGAGGAGATGATGTCGGCACCCGAGAACGCTTGATTGCCCTGAACGTGGTCACCGTGGTGATGACTGTTGACGACCGTGGAAACGGCGCGTCCGGTCAAGGCTTCGGCGGCGGCCCGGAGGTCCCGGCCGGCCTCCGGAGTGATGAAGGTGTCGAACACGAGGGTGCGGTCGCCAAGGTCGATGATCCCGGCATTGGACAGGCAGGCCCCGGTCGCTCCGGCCAGCGCCACCCACGCCCCGGGTGCGACTTCCTCGAGCGAGAAATGCTCTGAGGCCGCGCTCATGAGAACAGCTTACCGGGTGCAGCTTGAGAGACCATGGAAGGCGTTCGGAACTCCGACGCGAGAGAGACCACCCGCAGGTGGCCTCTCTCAGTCATGATGCCCCTCGGGGTCTAGCCGGGGAACTCGACCTTGCCGGTCGGGGGCTTGGCCAGATAGCCGGGGATGTTCTCGAATGTGACGCTGATCTCGTCGCCGGGCAAGACCTTGAACAGGGCCAGAGTGCCGCCCTCTTCTCCGACTTCGTGCTTCTCGGATCCCTTCACAGTGACGTTGACAGTCCAATCCCCCTGGAGCGCTTCCTCTAGGACGCCGCACAGCAGGTAGTGCTCATAGTCGTCGGTGAGTTCCCTCACCTGCGGGTCGAAGTCGAAGCCGACCTCGAAGTGGGCAGAGTCGCCGCCACCGAGTGTGAAGTACTCGGAGCCGTCGCTGTTCTCACAGGCGAAGGCGAACCCGAAGTCCCAATCGGCCGGACCCTCGAACTTCTTCATGACCCAGACGACTGCGTCATCGGGCTCTGGGATCTCTTCTACTTCGTAGCAGATGGTCCAGTGGCTGATGGCGGGCAGTGCTTCGTTCTTGGCGGGTGAGTGCAGTCCCTCGAGGTCGCCCCAGTACAGGTTGGCGTCGTTGGCGCCTTTGATCACTGCCCCCAGCACCGTCACACCGGGCTGGGCCGTGATGTCCAGGTATTCATCGTCGCCGACCAGGGTGCCCTTCACGTACGCGTCGGACGCGTTGGCGGACGGGCTGCGGTTGAGTTCCAGAGCATCGGGGAAGCCGAGCGCCAGGCACGAGGGTGCCCCTTCGGCGACGTTACCGTCGACACAGTTGGGGTCGTCGACAGCCCCGGTGTAGGCGGCGTTCGCATATGCGACGCCCGTATTGCAGGGCTCGGCTGGAGGCGCGCCGGCATCCAAACCCGGGACGGCTCCCACACCTCCCGACAAGACCGCGGTAGCGGCTATTACCAAGGCTGCCAGTGCTATCCAAAGCACCGAACGTCGAACAGAAGTCCCCATTGTGTTGCCCTTTCACCGGAGCGAACCCCGCGTGCTAACCCTCACGTTGTGCGCAATTACGGTACCACAGAAAGTGGTGGCAGGTCCCTGCTGTTAGAAGGGGACTCCGACTGCGTCGCACAGGAATTCCATGAACCCGGTGCCGCGGCGGCAGTAGTCGGTGAATTGCCTCATGAAGTCGGCACTGGTCACGTCTCGCTGGGTCAAGCGGGTGGAACCCATGAAGTCCTTGCGCTTGAGATCCTCGAGGTAGGGGTGGTCTTCGTCGAAGCCTTTCGGCGGCCGGACCAGCGAGTCACCGCCCAGCGAGAAGACATCAGTGAACCGCTTGCCTCTGGTGGCCTTCTTCCATTGAGCCTGGTTCTCATCGATGTGATGGCGGATCTGATAGGCGACCTTCGGTTCCGGGCGCCAGAGACCCAGGCCCATGAAGCACTCGCCGGGTTGGACGTGCAGGTAGAAGCCGGGGGCGTGAGCGTCTTTGGCCATGAAGTGGCGGAAGTGAAGTCCGGTGTTGGTCTTGTACGGCGTCTTGTCCTTGGCAAAGCGTGTGTCCCGGTAGATCCGGAACAGGGAACCGCCCTGCAACGACGGGTCCGCCACGAAGTGCTTGCTGATCTTGGCGAGCGGACCTGCGAAGTCCTCGATGAAGTCGAGGGCTGGCTCCTTGATGGCGGCCTCGTAGCGGCCTTTGTGGGCGTTGAACCACTCGCGGTTGTTGTTGACCTCGAGGTCTTTCAGGAATTCGAACGTGGACCGGGTGAAATATTTGGTAGCCATGCGTCGAACCTAGCGAAGGGGTGTGACATAGGCCCTGGAGAGCGAAACGCCGGCTGGGGTCTCATGACTAGCCTCGAGCGTGGACATCGGGATGGTCACCGGGATTTCATCCAAACTGTCGATAGAGAGTTAATGAGGCGTTTGATACTCCCCGTGGCTGTGGCGCTCGTCCTGACGGCAATCCCGTCTGTGGCGGCGGCATCGACCGGCGTTGCGTTCGTCGATCCGACCGATGGCCGCTGGTATCTGCCAGACGGCGCCGGGGATTTCGCCAGTTTCAGCTACGGAGACGCCGGCGACACCCCCATTGGCGGCGACTGGGACTGCGATGGCATTGACTCGCCCGGTCGATTCCGGGCGGATGGTTACTTCTACCTCCGCAATGCTTTCGTGGGTGGTGAAGGCGACATCTCGTTCCACTTCGGAGCGATCGGTGACCGGCCGCTGGTCGGCGATTGGAACGGCAACGGCTGTGACACCGTGGCAGTCTTCCGTCCCGCAGAATCCGTGGTCTACTCGGCCGATCGGCTCGGGCTCCACACCGCCTGGCGCTCGCAGCAAGTCAGGGGAGAGCCGGTTGTGGCCGACTTCGATGGCGACGGCGCCGACGACATCCTCGGGAGTAACGACCTGGTCGGGTATCGCCCCCGCTCCGAGTTGGCCGCGCTGGATGATCTCCCGGTCCTTGGACCAGAGACCGCCGATCTGTTCTACGGCCGGGTAGGCGACAGGGCCCAGCTCACTTCAGAGCCCTCCCTCGGTCGACTGATCCCTGTGGCGGGCAACTTCCGGCCGGCCTGTACCGGTTGCGGAGGTAGCCGGCCGTCGCTGCAAGCAGGTGACACGGGGGCCTGGGTGGAAGAGCTACGCGTCAGGCTGGCCGGTCTTGGATTCAGACCCGGAACCGGCGCCGGCTATGACCACGCGCTGGGGGCGGCGGTGGTGGCCTTCGAGAAGTACCACCGGCTGGAACGCGACGGGGTCTTTGCCAGCGACCACTGGGGGCTGCTTGACCAGGCCATCGCCATCCCGTACCGGGTCGACAGTCCCGACCGGGTGGAAGTCGATCTCGAGCGGCAGATCCTGATCCTGGTACTCGACCATACCCCGGCCGGGATCATCCCCGTCTCGTCGGCCAACGGCGAGACCTACACCAGTTGGAACGGCAACACGGTCACCGCCCGCACCCCGGAAGGCGATTTCAGCTTCTACCGCTCAGAGAGCGGCTGGTATCGCTCATATCTCGGAGGTCTGTACGAGCCCTTCTTCTTCAGGGGCGGCTACGCCATTCACGGATCCGGCAGCGTGCCCGCCTACCCGGCCTCCCACGGCTGCATTCGCACCCAGATCGCCGACCAGGATTGGTTGAAGCCCCAGCTCGATTACGGGATGGAAGTGTTCGTCTACGGAGTGAGAACGGAAGCGCCAGAGCTGCCGGAGGCGTAGAGAAGACGGCCAACAGCCGACAGTAGACAGTCGACAGCAGAACCTGATGCCGGAAATCGTGTGGAGCGAACGCCGGGCGAGGGGCGGCAGTGCGCAATGAGCAGTGAGCAGCAGTGGTGGATGCCTCGTTCTGGCTGCGGCCTGTGCGCTGTGGGCTGTTTGCCGGCGGCTACGCCGCCCTCACCGCCGTCTCAATCGTGTCGATTAGCTCGGTGAACTCGAAGGGCTTGCTCAGGTGCCCGGTCATGCCGGCGGAGAGGCACTTCTCGATTTGCTCGGGTGAGGTGTAGCCGGTGAGGGCGATGATCGGCACCTCAGCCCCGGCCCGGCGCAGGACCTGGGCGGCTTCGGTTCCGTCCATGTTGGGCATCTCCATATCCATCAGCACGACGTCGAACTGGTCGGAGTCGAAGGCCTCGACCGCTTCCCGTCCGTCGGTGACGGTGACTACGTCGTGCTCCTGCAACTCCAGCATCTGGGTGATGATCAAGCGATTGGAGGCGCTGTCGTCGGCGGCCAGCACCCGCAGACGGGGACGGTGCTCACGCAACCAATGGCGGGTAATGAGCGTGTCGTCCGCACTGCCGAGCACCGCCCGCACGGCGTCTCGC
>JBPCTX010000181.1:0-2552 GCA_051011455.1 Acidimicrobiia bacterium
GAGAACGGGGAACGGGACGGATCGACACTCGAGTCGATCGTCATCGCCGAGGTGGCCGACTCTGGTCTCGAGCTCGAATACGTTGGGCTGGCCGATGCGGCTACTGCTCAACCGGCGACGACCCTGGGGTCCGACTCGTTCCTGGCGGTGGCGGCCCGGGTGGGGGAAACCCGCCTGATCGACAACGTGGCCTTTAGCGTTGAGGCTGATTCGGTGACGGTGGACCGCGGCCAGACCCTGGAAGGCCCGTCAGTGTTGGAGGAAGTGTGATGCTGCTGGTAATCGACGTCGGCAATACCGAGACGGTTCTCGGCGTCTTCGATGGCGAGGAGTTGGCGGCCCATTGGCGGGTCACCACCGCCCGCGGTCGCACCCGCGATGAGTACCGCTTGCTGCTGGGGAGCATGTTGGAGATGGAGGGCTACGGCCCATCCAAGCTTTCGGGGGTCGCCATCTCCAGCGTCGTCCCGCCCGCCACCCATGCCTTGCGCGAGGTGGCCGGTTTCCTGGCCGATGGGACCCTTCTGATCGTCGAGCCCGGTGTCAAGACCGGAATGCCGATCCTGATCGACAACCCGCGCGAAGTGGGGGCGGATCGCATCGTGAATGCGGTGGCTGCCGCCACGCTCTATGGAGCGCCGGCCGTGGTGGTCGACTTCGGGACCTCTACCAATTTCGATGTGGTCAGCGCCGACAGTGAGTACATCGGCGGCGTGATCTCCACCGGCCTCGAAGTCTCCCAGGAGGCGCTGATCAGAGCCACGGCCGCTCTGCGACGCGTTGAGCTGATACCGCCCCGATCGGTGATCGGCAAGGGCACCGTCGAAGCGATCCAGAGCGGCCTGCTCTACGGCCACGCCGGCCTGGTGGACGGGATCATGAGCCGGATCCTGCGAGAAATGGACGGAGAGGTTCGCACCATCGCCACCGGCGGCCTTGCCTCGACGATCGTTCCCTACTGCGAGACGGTCGACACCGTCGACGAGTTCCTCACGCTGCACGGCTTGCGTCTCATCGCCGGGTTGAACGAATGAGCATCGAACAGAACGAAGAGCGCCGGCAGAAGGTGGAGGCGCTGCGCCAGGCCGGGGTCGATCCCTATCCGGTTGGGTTCAAGCAGACGGTCGAGGCTGCCCAGCTTCACGCTCGTTACGGGGATCTCGACGCTGAAGCGTCAACCGGGGAGACGGCCTCGGTGGCCGGTCGGCTGATGGGCAAGCGCGACCTCGGCAAGCTCAGTTTCGGGGTGCTGCAGGATCGTTCCGGCCGGATTCAGCTGTTCGCCGACGTTGGAACCCTTGGCGACCAACTGGCTGCGTTCTCTGATCTCGACCTGGGTGACCTGGTGGGGGTCACAGGAGAGGTGATCACCACCAAGAAAGGCGAACTGAGCGTTCGGGTCGAGCAGTTCCAGTTGCTGGCCAAATCCCTGTGGCCGATGCCTGAGAAGTGGCACGGGCTGGCCGACGTCGAGACCCGATACCGACAGCGCTACCTGGACCTGATTTCCAACGATGAGGCTCGCCGGGTCTTCGGAGTGCGGGCGGGGGTGCTTCGTGAGCTGCGCCGTGCCTTCGAGGATCGGGGCTACGTGGAAGTCGAAACCCCGGTGCTGCAGAACCAGGCCGGCGGGGCTCTGGCTCAGCCATTTCAGACTCACCACAATGCGCTCAGCCTCGACATGTATTTGCGGATCGCGCTGGAGCTGCATCTCAAGCGGCTCATCATTGGTGGGATCGACAAAGTCTTCGAGATCGGCCGGGTGTTTCGCAATGAGGGAGTGTCACCCCAGCACAACCCCGAGTTCACGATGCTCGAGAGCTACGAGGCCTACGCCGACTACGAAGACATCATGCGGCTGGTTGAGGAGACGGTGTCGCGAGTAGCTGAGGCTGTGACGGGTTTTAGCCAGATCGAGTACCGAGGTCGGTCCCTCGACCTGTCTCCGCCCTGGCAGCGGCGACCCTTCATGGAGTTGATCACCGACGCCACCGGACGAGAGTGGGATCCGGGAATGGGTGTCGATGAGGCGAGAGCCGCCGCCGCCGAACTCGGAGTCGAGGTAGAGGTCGGCGGGACCGGCAAGGTTCTCGAAGAGCTGTTCGAACGACTCGTAGAGCCCGACCTCTGGGATCCGACCTTCGTGGTCGACTTCCCCAAGGAGATTTCACCCTTCGCTCGCGACCATCGCAGCAAGCCGGGCCTGGTCGAGCGCTTCGAAGGCTTCATCGCCGGGATCGAGTCTTGCAACGCTTTCACCGAGCTGAACGACCCGGAGGAACAGCTGCGTCGTTTCGAGGCTCAGGCAGTCGCCCGCGCCCAGGGCGACGAGGAAGCGCACGTAACCGATCTCGACTTCGTGCACGCCATGGAGTACGGCATGCCACCCACCGGCGGCCTCGGCATCGGCGTCGACCGCCTGGCCATGATCCTGGCCGACGTCGCCACCCTCCGCGAAGTCATTCTCTTCCCCCACATGCGCCCGGCGGACGAGTAGGGATTGAGAGTTCCTCCCCCGTGAAGCGGGGGAGGCTAGGTGGGGGGTGCAAGTG
>JBPCTX010000182.1:0-7563 GCA_051011455.1 Acidimicrobiia bacterium
CTGTAGCACTGCCCGCGCGCACCCCCGGTTTCACGCGCGGAGCGTGCCGGCACCCGCCGGAGCGTGGCCTTTATCGAGCCCCGATGGCCAGCAACTCGATGGCGTGCTCCTTTCCGCGTTCGCTCTCGGGCAGACCGGAAAGCATGCGGGTGATCTCGGCCACCCTCTCATCTCCCACCACCGGACGCACCGCGGCAGTCGCTCCCTCCCGGTCCACCACCAGATGGGTAGCTGCGAAGGCGGCTACCTGGGGAAGGTGGGTCACACACAGGACCTGGCGGCCCTCGGCCAGGCCTCTCAGCTTCTGACCCATCGCCAACGCAGTTGCACCGCCTATACCGGCATCGATCTCGTCGAACGCCACCACGCCCGCTTCGGCCACTCCCGCCGCCAGCCGCAGCGAGAGGACCAACCGGCTCAACTCTCCGCCCGAGGCGGTCCGGGCCGCCGGGGCAGCCGGTATCGAGACGTCTGAGGAGAAGAGCAACTCCACGGTGTCGGCACCGGCCGGCCCGGCCTCGGCCGCCGCCACCGCCAGCTCGACCACCGGTGAGCTGAACCCCAGCTCCCCCAGATGCTCGACCGCCGCCTCCGCGATTTGCTTGGCCGCCCGGGCTCTGGCCGCCCGCAGGCGCTCCCCGGCCGCTGCCACCGTCTCCCGGGCGCTTGCGAGCTCCGATTGCAGGTGGTCGGCTCGCTCGAGCAGGCCTTCGACTTGGACGGCCCGGGCTGCCGCCCGTTCACCGAAAGCGAGCACTTCCGGGAGGTCGGCGCCGTATTTGCGTTTGAGGTCGGCCAGAAGAGCCACTCTCGACTCCAGCTGCTCCAGTTCGCCCGGATCGTGCTCGAGACCGTCCGCCGCGGCCCGAACCCCCGCCCGCAGCTCGGTTATCAGCGCTTGAACCTGGGCGGCCTGCTCGACCAGCGGCCTGAGACTGTCGTCGAGGGCTTGCGCGCGCCTCACACGATCTACCGACTCGTCGATTCTGTCGGTGGCCGCCAGGGAGTCGTAGGCGATCGCCAACTCTGTTTGAAGCTCCTCAGCGTGGCGCAGCCGTGTGACCCGGGTGGCCAGCGTCCCATCGTCTCCATCCGAGAACCCGGCCGCTGAAATCTCGTCGGCCTGATGACGGGTCAGCTCCAACTCTCTCTCCAGGGCCCGTCGATCTCCGCCCAGTTCCGCCTGAGCCACTTCTACTTCCTTGAGCTGTGACCAGGCGGCCAGGTAGCCGCGGTGGGCCTCACGGCCCTCAGAGTCCAGTAGACCATCCAGTAGTCCCCGCACTGCGCCCGAGCGGGTGATCAGGAGATGGTCATGCTGACCGACCATCTCGACGGCGCCGGCCATCTCTCTGGTCAACTCCTTGACCGGGACCATCGAAGCGTTCAGGTACGCCCGGCTGCGGCCGCTGGCGGTGATGCGCCTGGTGGCCACCGTGTCCTCTTCCCCGTCGGCGATGAAGCGGGCTTCGACCCGTGCCTCATCTCCGTGCGGTCCGATCGCTTCGGCTCTGGCTGCGCCCCCCAGCAGAAGGCGGAGAGCTCCGAGCAGCATCGTCTTGCCCGCCCCGGTCTCGCCGGTTACGACCACCAGGCCCGGGCCCGGCTCTATGACGGCGTCTTCGATGACCCCCAGATTGGTAACCCTTAGCTCGTCAATCACCGTCGAGCCCGAGCTTGTGCTGCAGGGTGTGGGGGAAGCGCTTACCGCCCATCGTGGCAAACCGGGCGGAAAGGTCACCGGCGGTGACCCGGACTGCCTGACCCGAGCGCAACTCGCCCAGATCGGTAGCGTCCACCTCCACTCCAATCGGCCGCTCCGAGCCTGCCACGAAACTGAGAACCCGATCCGGTTCAAACACCAGGGTCCGGCTGAAGAGAGAATGGGGGGCAACCGCCGTCATGAAGAGGGCGCGCAGCGTGGGATCCACGGCAGGGCCCCCGGCCGAGAAGCTGTAGGCAGTGGAACCCGTGGCACTGGCCACGACAATGCCGTCGGCCCGGTAGGTGCGGAACGGCTCTCCATCGACGCGGACCGAGAGCGGTGCCAGGCGATTGGCCATTCGCTTGGAGATGACGATGTCGTTGAGCCCATGCTGGGTCGGCCCGTCCTCGATATCGGCCTTGAGTGTCATGCGCTCCTCGACCAGCCAATCGCGGGCTTCGATTCGTTCCAGGGTCTCCTCGATCTGTGACTCCTCGATCTCAGCCAGGAAACCGACCCGGCCCAAATTCACCCCCAGGATCGGTACTCCGAGTGGCAGAGCCCGCTTGACGGCCTCCAACACCGTGCCGTCCCCGCCTATGGAGAGCACCAACTCAGCTCCGGACAGATCTCCGACCTCGACGTCGGGCAGGCCGGCCGCCCCGGCATCCGCCGCCACGACCTTGATTCCCCGGGCCGCCGCTCCCGCCAGCACCTCACGGGCCACCTCAGAGGCGCGGGTTCGTTCCGGATGGAGAACCAATCCAATGATCATGATGCGACTCCCTCAGCGTCGTCGACCAGGGCCTCATCGAGCGCCTTTGCGGACAGCATGAACGGGCCGTGCGCCAACCACAATAGGAACTCCCGATTGCCGGCAGAAGCTCCCCGCAGTGGACTGGCGGTCAACCCGCGCGAGCCGAGGCCATGCCCTGCTCCGGCCATTGTGATCCGGGTTATCGCCTGGCGCCACAACTCCGGCTCACTCACCAAACCTCCCCGACCCACCTGCTCCTTCCCAACCTCGAATTGAGGCTTGACCAGCACAACAATGTCGGCCTCGTCGGTGGCCAGGGCGGCGATGGTGCCCATCACCAGCTCCAGTGAGATGAACGACAGATCCCCGACCACAACATCGAAGGGGCCCTCGACGTCGCCGGTCTGCAGCGTGCGAGCGTTGGTCCGCTCCATGACCACAACCCGGGGATGGTTGCGGAGGCGATAGTCGCGCTGGTTGTAGCCGACGTCGACGGCCGTGACCTGGGCGACGTCGCGCTGCAAGAGGCAGTCGGTGAACCCGCCGGTGGAGGCACCCAGGTCGACGGCTCGCTTGCCTGCCACTTCAATGGCGAAAACCTCCAGGGCGTGCTCCAGCTTGTCGCCACCTCGGCTGACGAATCGGCGCGGTGGGCGGGCCAGCTCGACCACAGCATCCGGCGTCACCATGGTTGCAGCCTTGGGCGTCACGACACCGGCCACCGCCACGGCTCCTTCTGCGATGAGTCGCTGCGCCTCAGCCCGGGACTCGGCCATCCGGCGTCGAACCAGCTCGGCATCCAACCGGTTCCTCGTCAGGGAGTCTCTCCTGACTCGGGCGATGCTTCCGGTTCGTCTCCCGCGGCTGCCTCGGCGGGACCTCCGTCCAGCTCTTCGGCCAGCGCCGCGGCCAGCTCATCGGCCGCATCAGGTGCCTGTGCGGGGTCGGCCGTCTCCAGCCGGGTGAGAAGTTCTTCAGTACGCGTAGTATCCATGGGGCCATTATCGCCGTCGGCTGCGACAGGACCCGGCTTTGATACCCATCCGCGACATCAACCCGACCGCCATCCGCCCGGTGGTGACCCTGGCTCTCATCGCGGTCAACGTCTTCGTGTTCTTCTTGGTGCAACCGCAGGACTCAAGCGAAGAGTTGGACCGCTTCGCCTATGAGTACGCGGCCATCCCGTGTGAGTTGCGGACCCAGGATCCGCTCGACACCGAGGAGATTTCAACCGGCGAGTGCTCCGAAGCCGACCGGGGCCGCGAGGTCTTCCCGGACAAGATGGTCCTGTTGAGTGTGCTGTCTTCGATGTTCTTGCACGGAGGTGTTCTTCACATCGCCTTCAACATGTGGTCGTTGTGGATCTTCGGCAACAACGTGGAGGAGGCGTTCGGCACCGTCGGCTACCTGGCACTGTATCTGGCCGGAGGCATCGCGGCGACGCTCGGCTATGCCGCGCTGAACCCGGACTCGACGATCCCACTGGTCGGCGCCTCCGGCGCCATTGCGGCCGTGATGGGCGCCTACCTGGTCCTGTTCCCCACCCACAGGATCCTCAGCCTGTTCGGATTCTTCTTCATTCCGGTTCCGGCCGTTGTGTTCATGGGTATCTGGTTTGTCGGCCAGTTCGGCATCGATCCGACCTCGAACGTGGCCTGGGAAGCGCACGTGGCCGGCTTTGCCTTCGGGGTCGTGGTCGCTCTGCTGCTGAGGGGCGTCCTGCTGCGTCGATTGGAAGTCCACCGCACGCCGCGCTGGGCCACCTTCCCCTAGCCCGGCCTCACTTCCAGTCGAGGATGACCTTCCCGGCTTGTCCGCCGCGGACGACTTCGAATGCTTCCTCGAATTCGGCAACCGGGAAGTGGTGGGTAATGACCGGCGTGATGTCGAGCCCGCTGTGCAGCATCGAGGTCATCTTGTACCAGGTCTCGAACATGCGCCGCCCGTAGATTCCCTTCAGGGTCAGGCCTTTGAAAATCACCTGGTTCCAGTCGATCTCAAAGGGTCCCGAAGGAATGCCGAGCAGGGCGATCTT
This sequence comes from Acidimicrobiia bacterium, assembly GCA_051011455.1. Taxonomy (GTDB): domain Bacteria; phylum Actinomycetota; class Acidimicrobiia; order Spongiisociales; family SHLN01; genus SHLN01. Next base: position 4,498 of record JBPCTX010000182.1, read on the forward strand.
GGCTCCGTGATTGATGGTGCGGAGAATGTCGGACAGGGCCGATGGCACTCCCGACATCTCAAGCCCGACATCAAACGCCTCCACCATCCCCAACTCGAGCTCGACCGCCTCGAGCGGCGACTCCCCGACGTGTACGGTCCGGTCCGCCCCCATCTGCTCGGCCAGTGCCAGCCGGTAGTCGTTGACGTCGGTCACCACGATGTAGCGGGCCCCGACGTGGCGGGCGATGGCGGTGGCCATCAACCCGATCGGCCCCGCCCCGGTGATCAGGACGTCCTCCCCGACCAGATCGAAGCTGAGGGCGGTGTGGGTGGCGTTTCCCAGCGGATCGAGGATGGAGCCGATCTCATCGCTGATGTCATCGGGCAGGGGAAAGACGTTGACGGCCGGCACCGCTATCTGATCAGCGAACGCTCCGGCCCGGTTGACGCCGATCCCCTCCGCATTGCGGCAGTAGTGGCGCTGGCCGGCGCGGCAATTGCGGCAGTGCCCGCAGGTGATGTGACCCTCGGCCGAGACCCGATCCCCCACCGCCAGGCCGGTGACCTCATCGCCGATCCCGGCTATCACTCCGGCGAACTCGTGACCGACTGCCATCCCGGTAGGGATGGTGCGCTGGGCCCAGCCGTCCCAATCGAAGATATGAAGATCGGTCCCGCAGATGGAGGCCGCTCGCACCTCGATCACCACGTCGTTCGGCCCTGGCCGGGGTGCCTCGACTTCGGAGAGAGTGAGGCCGGGACCATCGCCCACCTTGATCAGGGCTCGCATCAGGCGACCACTCCCAACTCGTGTCCCACCTTGGCGAAAGCGTCGATGGCCCGGTCGATATCGGCATCGCTATGAGCAGCCGACATCTGGGTGCGGATCCGGGCCTGCCCCCTGGGAACGACCGGAAAGGAGAACCCGACCACGTAGACACCCTCGGCCAGCATCGCGTCGGCGACCTCGCCGGCCAGGCGGGCATCTCCCAACATGACAGGAATGATCGGATGGCCGGCCCCCGCCAGCGTGAACCCGGCCGACTCCATGCCGGTCCGGAACCTCTGGCTGTTGCGGTGCAGTCGCCCCCGCAACTCGTCGCCGTCTCGCAGCAGCTCCAGAGCGGCGCGGGAGGTAGCGGTGATCACCGGAGCCAGGCTATTGGAGAACAGGTACGGTCGCGACCGCTGACGCAGCCAACCGACTACTTCGGCCGAAGCGGCGGTGTAGCCGCCCGAGGCGCCTCCCAGTGCTTTGCCGAGAGTCCCGGTGATGATGTCCACCCGGTCCTGGACCCCCAACTCCTCGGGCGTGCCCCGACCACCCGGGCCGACGAACCCGACTGCGTGAGAGTCATCAACCATGACCATCGCGTCGTACCGATCGGCCAGATCACAAATCGCCGGCAGGTCGGCCAGGATGCCGTCCATCGAGAAGACTCCGTCGGTGGCGATCAGCCGGTAGCGAGCATCGGCCGCCTCCTGCAGGCGGGTCTCCAACTGGGCCATATCGTTGTTGGCGTAGCGATAGCGGCGGGCCTTGCAGAGGCGAACCCCATCGATGATCGAAGCATGGTTGAGAGCGTCGCTGATGATGGCGTCCTCTTCGTCGAGCAGGGTCTCGAAGAGCCCGGTGTTGGCATCGAAACAGGAGCTGTAGAGGATGGCCTCCTCGGTGCCGAGGAACCCCGCAATGTCGGCCTCCAGCTCGGCGTGCACGGTCTGGGTCCCGCAGATGAACCTGACTGAAGCCATCCCGTACCCGTAATCAGGTAGGGCAGCAGCAGCCGCCTCCACCAGGGTCGGGTGGTTGGCCAGGCCCAGATAGTTGTTGGCACAGAGGTTCAGGACCTCCGAGCCGTCCTCGAGCGTGATCGAAGCATCTTGAGGAGAGGCGATGTGTCGCTCGTCTTTGAACAAGCCATCCTCTCTGAGGCCCGCCAACCGCTTGGCGAGGTCAGAGCGGAATCGTTCAGACATGGGGACAGGGTATCGAGTCCGGCCCGGGAAAGAGGTCTCTACTCGAGTGGTTCGAGACCGAAGAGAGCCGGGACTTCTGCCAGCGACTTGGCCACCAGATCGGGTGCCGGCTCGACGGCTTCCGCCGTGGTCGTCACACCGCTCAAGACCAGGATGGTCGTCCAACCCTCAGCCACTCCCAGCGCCAGGTCCGTCTCGGGCCGATCCCCGACCACTGCCACCCGCCGCCCCGCCAGCCGATCGCGCAGAAGCCGGCGCATCGCCGGTTCCGGCTTGCCCGCCACTTCGGGGTCGACGCCGGTGGCCGCCACCACCGCCGCCACCATCGCCCCCGCCCCCGGCCACTGGCCCTCGGGGCTGGGGAACGTGACATCGGCATTGGTCGCTATGAAACGGGCGCCACGCTGCACCGCCATGACTGCCGCTGTCAACGCCTCGTACGAGAGGTTCAAGTCGAGCCCGGTTATCACGGCTTCGGCCTGGCGCCAATCAGTCACCAGCGGAACCCCGGCCTGCTGCAGCGGCTCCCGGGCCCCGGCCGCCCCGAAGAGCAAGGTGGGTGGACGCTCCCCGGCTACCAGCTGGACGGCTGCTTCAGCAGAGGTGACAACCTGGCCGGCGGTGGCTGGATAGCCGGTAACCCGGCTGATCTTGGCCGCCGCCTCGGCCGGGCTCTTGGTGGCGTTGTTGGTCACGAACGTCAGGTCGATGCCGGAACCATCCAGCACGGCCAGGGCGGCACCCGCGCCGGCGATCTCCTCTTCACCGCGGTAGAGAACGCCGTCCAGGTCGCAGACAATCGACTGGGGCGCTGCGGTCACCCCGACACCGAGCGCAGGCCGAATCTCTCGATGGTCGTCGCCAGGAACTCGGTGGTGAGCCGGACCGAATCAACACTCACCCGTTCGTTGTGACCATGGAACATCGAAGCGAACTCACCGGCCTCCATGCGGTCGTCGAAGACTCCGGCCCCGTACGCAACTACGCCCCGGCTCCGGAAGAAGCGGGCGTCGGTGGTGCCTGAGATCATGTACGGGAAGCGGCGGCGAGTGCCCGCCACCTCCTCGTAGCCGTCACCGACCGCCTCCCACAAGGGTCCCTCCAT
>JBPCTX010000183.1:0-2846 GCA_051011455.1 Acidimicrobiia bacterium
CTGTCGGATCGCCGGCCAGCAGGTCGTAAATGACCGCGGTGGGAACCAGCGGAACCGGACCCTGCAGCGCCTGGTGTCCTCGCCCATCCGCTTCCAATGCCTTGACCACCCCGTCGGCAGTGGCGAGACCGAAGGCGCTGCCCCCGGTCAACACGATCGCCTGAATCTCCTCGATCCGCATCCCGGGCGAGAGCAAGGCCAGCTCGCGACTGCCGGGGGCTGCCCCACGAACTTCGGCCACCACCCGGTTCGGTTCAGGCAGCGTTACGACAGTCACGCCGGTCCGGCCGACCGTATCAGTCCAATGCCCGACCCCGATGCCGGGAACCGCGGTCAACGTCATCGGCGATAACGCCTGGGGAGACGCGGGCCGAAGCCGCAGAGGATTTCCCAGCTCACCGTGTCCAGATGCTTGGCCCACTCGTCGGCGTCGATCTCCTCCTCGTCCTGGCGGCCGAGTAGGACCACTTCATCGCCGACCGCTACCGGATCGTCGCTCAGGTCGATCACAATCTGATCCATCGTTACAACCCCGGCATAGGGGCGGTGGGCCCCGCCGATGAGCACCTCTCCCCCGATCTTGGCGAGGCGCCTGGTTATGCCATCTGCGTATCCAATCGGGGCGGTGGCCACAGTGGACTCGCGGTCAAGGGCCCGTATGCGGCCGTAGGCGGGGCGGGCTCCAGCGGGTAGTCGGCGCACGTGCACGACTTGAGAGACCACTCTCATAGCAGGACGAAGCTCCACTACCTGGCGGCACGCCTCCGACGGGTAGCAGCCGTACATGGCCAGCCCAACCCGCACCATGTCGAACCGGGCCTCCGGATACAGCAACGCTCCGGCCGAGTTGGCAGCATGCACGAGCGGGGCCTCCGACTCGGGAGAAGACTCGGCTACGAAGCCGCGCAGTTGCTCGGCCTGGCCCCGCGTGAACACTGCCTCGTCCTCTGCTGAGGCGAAGTGGGTCCAGATGCCTCCGACGGTCAGCCGGTCATCCTGGCGAATCTGGTCGAGCAGGCCGGCCGCCGTCGCCTCGTCGACGCCGACCCGATGCATGCCGGTGTCCAGCTTGACGTGCACGGCCAGCGAACCGTGGACGGCCCCCGACAACGCTGCCAGGAAACCCTGCGAGTAGACGGTCGGGACCAGGTTGTGCTGGACGATGACGGCCGCGTCGGCCGGAGTTGCCTCCGACAGCAGAAGTACAGGGGCCTCAATGCCCGCCTCACGAAGTCGCAGCCCCTCGGTGACCGTGGCCACTGCCAGCCACTCGGCCCCCGCCCCCAACGCGGCTTCGGCCACCGGCACATCCCCGTGGCCATAGCCATCGGCCTTGACCACAGCGCAGAGACGAGCCGGGGCAACGGCACCGGCGATCTGCTGAACGTTGTGGCGGATCGCCTCCAGGTCGATCTCCACCCAGGACGGCCTCACCGCAGTACCGCCCCGATTTCGTCGACCAGTTTCTCGGCGGTGACCACCGTCCGACCGGCGAGCCGTCGGCCGGCCCGGCCATGCCAGTACGCTCCGGAGACGGCCGCCTCCGTCGCGGCCAAACCCTGTGCCCACAGCGCAGCGACCGTTCCGGTGAGAACGTCGCCGGTACCGACCGTGGCGAGTTCCGGCCCCCCTTCGGTGATGACCCAGGGGGCGCCGCTATCCGAGACGAAGGTCGGGTTCCCCTTCAGCAGCACAGTCACCCCGAGGGCTGCTGCCAGTTGGGAGGCGGTCTCGTAGCCGGGGTCGTCGCCGGTCAGACGCCGAAACTCCCCGGAGTGGGGCGTAATGATCGTGCCTCCGGCCCGATGGAGCAGTGACGGGTCTGATAGTGCGTTGAGCCCGTCGGCATCGATCAGGAGCTTGCCGGTCCACTGTCCCATCAGCTCGGCCACGAACTTCTCCTGATCGGTTCCAAGCCCGGGGCCCAGCGCTATGACGTCGAAGCGCTCTGCGTGCTCGAGAAGCTCGGGAATGTCGGAGGGGTCGAACCGCTCTTCAGAGCCAATCCCGCGAGTCATCACACCGGCACTCATTGCCTCCAGCAGCGGCTGCCATTGCCCGGGGACCGCCGCCGCGACTGCTCCGGCGCCGGCTTGCAAAGCACTGGATGCGGCCAGCATGACCGCTCCGGTCAGGCCGGGCGATCCTCCTACCACTAGCACCGATCCGGCCGACCATTTGTGAGCAGTACGGCTCCGGGATGGAATGGCGGAATCGGCCTCCTCGACCAGGCGCAGTTCGGCAGTTCCACCGTCCAGACCGATGTCCCGCACCTCGAGGGCTCCACTCCGATCCGGTCCTTCGCCGATCAGGTGGCCGACCTTGAGTGCATGAAAGGTCACGGTGCGGTCGGCCTGGAAGGCCTCGCCTTCGACTGTGCCGTCCCCCGACTGGACCCCGCTCGGTACGTCGATTGACAGCACCGGGGCGGTGTGGGCCAACCACGGGAGGATGTCATCCGGCAGAGTCCCGTGGAATCCGGCGCCGAACAACCCGTCAATGATCAGGTCGGCGGGGGCTGGATCCCCGAAGGGAACCACGCGCACTCCGGCGTCAACTGCTGAGCAGGAGGCGTTGCGGGCAGCCGAGTGATCGCCCTTCGGGAAGCCGCGGGCATGAACGACGACCGAGACCCCACGACGGGCCAGGTACTTGGCAGCTACGTAGGCGTCGCCGCCATTGTTGCCAGGGCCGGCCAGCACCGCCACCCGGGTTCCGTAGCCGGCGCCCATGCCGACCGCCGCAAGAGCTACCCACAACCCGGCTTGTTCCATCAGGGAGTCGATGCGGTGGGCGGCGGCGGCATCGAGCACCGCAGACTCCTCAGGAGTGATCACCAACTGCAT
>JBPCTX010000184.1:0-3182 GCA_051011455.1 Acidimicrobiia bacterium
GTGTCCACCACCAGCCGGTCTTGAGATTCGGTGGTTACGACGCCAGAGACGATGCCCAGTTGCGAGCCGCTCCGGTCCTGGGCTTGCAGGCCGACTAGAGAACTCACCCAGAACTCGTCTTTGCCCAGCTCGGGTCGATCCCCCGACTCGATCAGCAACTCGAGATTGCGCAGCCCCTCGGCCGCCGTGCGGTCGGACACTTCCTCGAAGGCGGCGATCAGGTGCCCTTTGTGGGGACGGGCCGCGGTGACCGTCAGCTCGCCTCGCTCACTGTGGAGAAGGCAGCCGGCAACGAAAACCTCAGGGACGTCGGTGTAGACCGCGACTTCTCCCCGGATTCCGTGCGCCTTGCCGCACGACCCGACCAGGATCCGCTCAGTCAACGAACTCGACCGAAGCGGTCAGTCCTTCTTCCTCACCGGCGGCTTGCGCCAGCGTGCGAATTGCTCGTGCGACCCGGCCGCGGCGGCCGATGACCCGGCCCATGTCCGGCTTGGCGCAGCGAACCTCTGCGGTGATCTCGTCATCGCTGTCCTCGACGATGTCAATGGTGACCTCATCGGGGTTGTCGACTATCTCGCCGACCAGGTAAGCCACAACGTTCTTGACTATGTCGCCCTTGGCCATCAGGTGGCCTCCTCTTCCTCGGACTCTGATGCCTCTGCAGGCTCAGCGGTTTCTTCGGCTGCCTCGGCAGCCGGTGCCTCTTCAACGACTTCTGCCGCCGGTTCTTCGACCGCGGCCTCTTCGACTGCCGGAGCCTCCTCCGCTGTTTCGACGGCGGACTCTTCAGCAGCCGGCTCCTCCGCTACTGCTTCTGCCTCCGGGGCAGGAGCTTGCTCAGCCGCGGCCTCAGCTTCTTCCGCTTCGCGGGCCTTGGCCTTCTTCGACTTCTTCTCGCGATCCTCGGGGAGAGCAACTTCTCCGACCACGTGGACATCGCCCCGCTTGACCCGGAACTGGCCCCAGGCGCCTGAGATCTCCAGCAGCTTCCTGACTGCAGCCGTCGGCTGGGCGCCGACCTCCAGCCAGTGCAGGGCGCGATCGTTGTCGATTTCGACCACCGAAGGATGGGGGTGCGGGTCGTAGCGGCCAATCAATTCGATGAACCGGCCATCGCGGGGAGAGCGCGAGTCGGCAGCCACCACCCGGTAGGTGGGGTGCTTCTTCTTGCCCATCCGCATGAGGCGGAGTTTGACCGCCATCGATTACCTCTTCCTGTTTTTGCTGCTCGCCCGCTTAGGGCGGTTCTTCTTCTTAGTCCGACGCATGCCTGCCCTCGCCAGCATCGCTTGAGTGCCGGTCCCTGAGGCCAAATCCTGCATCATCTTCTGAGTCTCGCCAAATTGCTTGAGCAGCCTATTCACTGCCTGAGCGTTTGTCCCAGAGCCGGCGGCAATGCGGCGCCGCCGGCCACCTTTGATCATCTTGGGATTTCTGCGTTCCTCCGGCGTCATCGAGCGGATGATCGCCTCGACACGCGCCATGTCCCGGTCGTCGATCTCGACATCGCCGATACCGGCCGGAGCGCCGGGAAGCATACCAACCAAATCAGTCAAGGACCCCATCTTCTTGATCTGTTGGAACTGCGCCAGGAAGTCATCCAGGTCGAAAGACGCTTCCCGCATCTTCTCGACGGCCGCGACTGCCTCCTCCTCATCCCAGGTCTTCTCCGCCTTCTCGATCAGAGTCATCACGTCGCCCATCCCGAGGATGCGGCCGGCCATCCGATCCGGATGGAAGACTTCGAAGTCGCCGATCCCTTCGCCGATACCTGCGAACTTGATCGGGCAGCCGGTGACCTCGCGCACCGAGATGGCTGCTCCCCCGCGGGCATCGCCGTCCAGCTTTGACATCACGACCCCGCTCAGGTCGACCTTCTCCAGGAATCCGGTGGCGACGTTGACCGCCTCCTGGCCGGTCATGGCGTCCACCACCAGCAGGATCTCATCGGGATCGACTGCCTTCTTGACCGCGGCCAGCTCGTCCATCAGGTCGGTGTCGATCTGGAGACGACCGGCGGTGTCGACGATCAGTACGTCGGCGCCGGAGCGGGCTGCTTCTTTGACGGCAGCTTTGGCGAGGCGGGCGGGCTTGCCCTTGCGGTCCACAAACACCGGCACCCCGATCCGCTCGCCCAGTTGCTCGAGCTGATCGATGGCAGCAGGACGCTGGACGTCGGCGGCCACCAGCAGCGGACGTTTGCCGTCCTCTTTGAGGCGGTGGGCCAACTTGGCAGCAGAAGTTGTCTTACCGGAGCCCTGCAGGCCAACCATGAGGATGCGCAGCGGCGGCGCCTGGGGCCGCGACAACTCGACTGCTTCAGCTCCGAGGGTGCCGATCAGCTCCTCATTCACGATCTTGATGACCTGCTGGCCGGGAGTGAGGCTGCTGTGCACCTCCTCCCCCACCGCCCGCTCTCGGATTCGAGAGAGGAGGTTCTTGGTGACGTTGAGGTTGACGTCTGCCTCAAGCAGGGCAAGCCGGACTTCGCGCAACGCCTCATCAACGTCGCTTTCGCTGAGCCGGCCCTTGCCCCGCAGCCGCGTGAAGACGCCGCCCATGCGGTTGGTCAGGGTTTCGAACATGAGCGCAGATTGTAGGAAACCCCCGCCGTAGCGGGGGCCTCCCAGTCTCAAACACGGCCAGGGCCTACAAGCTGGCCTGCCACTCGGCGACTAGCTCTCTATGGACTGAGACCGTGTCCGGGGTGATGGCAAGCGTTGCTATGTCTTCGAACAGTTCCGCCATTGAGAGTTCCGGCTTGTTGTCGGAAACCCACCGGTTGTATTCGGACGTCAGATCACTGTCCGTCCGGCCGGCCTCAGTAGGAAACACTTCGAGAACGTGGGTCGTGATCGCACCATCGACGATGGTTAACACCCACTGTGCATGGGCGACGTTTGGGGTCTCGAGCGCGAACGCAAACCCTTCCCACGCCTCCACGCAAGCAGCCGTCACAGCGTCGACTTGCGAACAAGAAATGAAGCTGGTCGTACCCGCCGCATGTTGCCTGGCACCGTCGTCGATGAGCCCATCGAACCCGTCGATGCCACCGTCACCGTCCCAGTCGTAGGGGGTCCGCGGCTCATAGTCGACCAGCGGCACCCTTTCGACAAACGTTTCCCCGCTTGCCGAGTTGACTTCGAACTCGGCGGTATCGGCGTATAGCGCTCTCAGCG
>JBPCTX010000185.1:0-3065 GCA_051011455.1 Acidimicrobiia bacterium
GCCGAGGTCTTGGCATCAGATAGTTCGCCGATGTCGCGTCCCGCAACCATCACCCGGCCGTCGGTCGGCAGGTCAAGGGTGCCCATGATGTGGAGGAGCGTTGACTTGCCCGATCCGGAAGGACCGACGACAGCCACCAACTCACCGCGCGCGACCTGGAAGGTCACGCCCCCGAGGGCTCGCACGGGTGGATTAGTCACATAGACCTTGGTGACCCCTTCGAGCGAGAGGACAATCTCGGACCCACCGGCGGAGGGCGGGCCGGTCCGGGGCCGCGTCAGCAGGCTCACGGCATCACAACCCGGTCCCCGGCCGACAGACCCTCGGCATCGACCTCGACCAGGCCGTCGGCAAAGAAGCCGGGGTCGACAGCGATCAGCTGCGTCTGGCCGCCGCCGGTGTCCACCTCCACTGCGTACCCGCCTTCGGCGAGCACCAGTAGCGACGTGACCGGGACCGCCAGCACGCCGAATGCGGTGTCGGTCACGTACTCGACATCCACCGGGGCCCGGTCGAGACCGTCGGCCAGGGCGGGATCGTCAAGGACGATGGTGACTTCGAAACTGGCTGCCCCCTGTGGACTGACCGTTGCGATGGTTGCCACCTCGGTCACAGCGGCCGATGCTTCTAGTTTGCCGGGCAGTACGACCGTCACCGCATCACCAGCCTCGAGAGCGCCCTGATCTTCCGAAGGGAGGGCCACCGTGACCACGGTGTCGCTCGAGGAGACGGCAAGCACGGCAGCGCCCGGGTTCACCGAGCTGCCGACGCCGGCAATCTGCTCGGTGATCCGGAGCGGTCCGGAAGCGAACCAGACTTCTCCAAAATCGATCACGCCATCTGCTTCAGCCTCTATCGAGGTTTGCCAGGCCAGGACCGCGGCAGTGGTGGCATCGTCCCATACCCCGTCCGCGGCCAATTCTCCTTCGGCATCGAAGCCGAGTAAGGAGAGATTGTCTTCCAGCGCCTGCACATCGGGCCCAGCGCTGGGCGTAGAGCCGGTGATGTTGACCACCAGACGACCATCATTTAAGCCATCACCGACCGCCACCGCTGCATCGATGACGATGGCGGGGCCGGGGATGAAGACCACCTCGCCGAGGTTGACTGAGCCATCGGCGGTCGCGCCGACGTCCTCTTGCCAGTCTTCGACCATGGCGGCCGTGTTGGCGGTGAAGGTGCCGTCGACGGTCACCGTGCCGGCGTTGTAGCCGAGGGCGGTGAGGGCCTGTTCCAGTTGGAAGACGTCGTCGCCTTCGAGGTCGGTGCGCGCGTCTTGCATAGTTCGATAGGCGGGGACGTCGCCGTACAGGACAACCACCGGCTGCTCGTTGACGGCGTAGAGAACATCGCCCTGCTCGATGCTGGTGCCGGTCTCGAGAACTGAGGTCACCGTCCCGTTGCTACGGCTGGAGATGGAAATGGTGTCCTCAGTGGGGCCGAGATCCCTGAAAGCCGGGGTTTCGCCATACATCAGCACGACGGGAACGGTATCGACGGTGAGGAGCACCTCACCCTGTCCCACCGTCTGCCCCGGGCCGACCGCCATCGTGACGGTGCCGGCGACGCCGGAAGGAACGGGGTCACCATCGAGCCGACCCAGCGTTCCGTCGAGGCTCTCGGTCTGGACCAGGTCGGCGCGCACCACCTCACCGGTATTCACCGGCCCGGTGGCAGCGGCGGTGTCGGTGCTGCCGTCGCCCTGGGCGCTCAGCCACCAGACGACTAGAGCGGCCGACGCCACAACGATGCCGACAATCCACCAGACACGCCGCCGCGGCTGGGGGTCCGGGGGCTCTTCGGGACCGGGCAGCGGGGAGGGGTAGGTGTCGACGTTCTTCTTGTGATCCAATGACATGGTTTGCTCCTCGATCTCTCTACGGGCCGTCGCCTGACGGAGGTCGCCCTCCGCCCAATCCGCCGCCACCTCGTGGCCCAAAGCCGCCCAGGACATCCTCGCATTGCTCGTTGGCAGTGATGAAGTCGGGATCGTCCCGGTCGATGGGGCCCAGGACGCCACCGCCCTCACCGGGACCGCCACCCTCACCAGGCTGACCGAAGTTCGAGAAGTCGGGATCGTCCATCTCGTATCCGTTCGAGCGCATACAGGCGGCATACTCCACGAGCGTGTCCTGGAGGGCGTCGAAATCCTGGCCCTGCCGGCCGAGAGTTACGCCCTCGAGGAACTGGGAGCACTCCTGGATCGCCTCTCGAAAGCCCTCCGGGGGTCCGCTCTCGCCGAATTCGGGCCGGGCCAGCTGCGGATTTCCGTCCGAATCCACGGTGGGATCGGCGATATCAATGCCTTGGTCGCGGATGCATTGAGTCAGTTGAAGGAGAGCCTCCTCCGGGTCGATCTCATCCTCGGTGTTGACCCCGGTGGCCGCGTTCTCGGCGCCGCCATCGATGGTGCTGAGAGAAGCCACTCCGGCGCCGTCGTCCCCTCCGCCACTGCAGGCAGAGGAAACAAGCGCCAGGACGGCCATCAACAGCAGTATTTGTTTTGTCATCCCCGGCCCCTGTTTCGGTGTGTCGACGCAATCGTCGATCGCAGTTGTTATCAACGTATGACCGGCACCTAAGAGTTAGCTGAGAGCCGATCCGGGCCAGGTCACACGGCGCGCCGAACGGCTCATCTTCGGGCGGAACGGCCGCGCGCCCCCGCCAGAGCACCGCGCTAGCGGCGTTCGTCGTCGAGATCCTCTAGAGCTGCCGGTATGTGAGCATCGTCGCCGCGAGCAGCCACCTTCTTCGCTGTGGTCCAAAGGATCGAGAGATCGTTCCGTAGGGACTGGCCCTCGACGTATTGCACATCGAGTTCGAGGCGCTCATCCCACGCCAGATGGTGTCGGCCCGAAATCTGCGCCAACCCGGTAATCCCCGGACGGACCTCATGCCGACGGCGCTCGCGCTCGGTGTAGAAGGGGAGATATCGGGGATACAGGGGACGTGGCCCGACCAGTGACATCGAACCGGTCAGAACATTCCACATCTGAGGCAACTCATCGAGGCTGGTTGAACGCAGGAGCTGTCCGATCCGTGTCATGCGTTCAGCATCGGTCAAC
>JBPCTX010000186.1:0-2600 GCA_051011455.1 Acidimicrobiia bacterium
CCGGTCGGCTTCGACGGTTCCATCATCCGGGTTGATCCGGAGACCGGCCTCGCCCTACCGGACAATCCCCTGATCGGCAACGGGGTAGCAGACGATGACAAGATCATCGCCCACGGTCTTCGCAACCCGTATCGGTTCACTACCCGACCGGGCAGCTACGACCCGGGGTCGGGAACCGGTCCGGAGGTGTACGTCAGCGATACGGGTTGGTGGCGGTGGGAAGAGCTCAACCTGATCGCCGACGCAACCGACGGTCTGGTCGAGAACTTCGGGTGGCCTTGCTATGCCGGCAACGAGTTCGATACCACCGACCCTGACAAGAACCGCCAGCCGAATTACGACGGCGAGAACTTGCTGCTTTGTGAGGACCAGTACTCCGGCGCACTCCCCAGCCCTCTGACCCTGCCGCTCCTGGCCTATGAGCACTCGAACGAGGTCGTCGCCGATGACGGCTGCCTCACAGGTGGATCCTCGGCAGGCGCCCTCTCCTTCTACGAGACCGGCCGCTACCCACACGAGTACGACGGGGCCCTCTTCTTCTCGGATTACAGCCGACAGTGCATGTGGGTGTTGTACCCGGGGGTTGATGACGCAATCGACCCCGACAGCATCGAGCTATTTCGAGACGACGTCGGGTTAATCGTCGATCTCAAAACCGGCCCGGGCGGCGACCTCTACTTCGTCAGCCTCGGTGAGTTCGACCCCGGCACCGGCTCGATCACTCCCAACAGTGGATCCCTCAAACGTATCCGCTATTTCACCGAGAACGAGCCACCCACCGCGGTCGCTGCCGCCGATCCCCCTGCCGGCGCGCTTCCACTCGAGATAACTTTCGATGGGACCGGCTCGACCGATCCGAATGAGGATCCGCTGAGCTTCAAATGGGACCTGGACGGAGACGGGCAGTTCGATGACTCGACAGATGCGATCGTCATCGTGACTTTCACGGAGGAGTCGACCATCACCATCGGCCTTGAGGTGGACGACGGCGAGTGGACGGACACCGACTTCCTGACCGTCAGCCCGGGCAGTTTCGCCCCGGTGGCCAGCATCGAGACTGCCCCGGCCGAATGGGTCACCGGTGAGACCATCACCCTCGTCGGGAGCGGGACCGACGCCGAGGACGGTGCGCTGACAGATTCCAGCCTCGAGTGGCAGATCAGCTTGCATCACTGCTCAGCGATCAACTCCTGCCACATACACGAGATCACCACCATTGCAGGTGCGACCGCAGCCTTCCCGGGTCCGGAGCACGCGCATCCATCGTTCCTGACCGCCCGGCTAACCGTCACCGACTCGGATGGGCTGACCGACTCGATCGTGGTTGAGCTGGAGCCCAGTACCGTCGAGGTGACGATCGCCACCGTCCCTCCGGGACTAACCGTTCGCGCCTTCAACCAGGAGGGTCCTTCACCGCTGATTCTCACGGCCATCGAGGGATCCCCGCTCAGTATCTCCACCGACGACCCCCAGGTAGTAGACGGCTTTACCCATCAGTTCGTCTCCTGGTCTGACGGTGGGGCAATCAGCCACGATCTGGTTCCCACCGATGATGTGGTCGTGACCGCTGAGTTCACATACGACCTCGAAGTGGCCCCCACCTGGCCCGAGCCACAGCTGAACGTTGGGTACAAACCGACCAGTCTCGGTCTGAGCTGGAGCGGCGCATCCGACAACGCCTACGTGATGGGCTACCGGGTGTTCGTCAACGGTCAGTGGATGCTGACCACACCATTCACCGAATACAACATGATGGGATTGGATCCGGCCTCCGAGTACGCGGTCCGAATCGAGGCCATCGACGCCGAATTCAACCAATCGACCGATGGACCGACGGCCCTGCTCCGCACGCAGATCGAGCCGATCGCCGACGGCCCCGGCCTGGTCGACGACATCGGCCGCTGGCACTTGCCGGACGAAGACGGACTGGTGGCTCCTTTCTTCTTCGGGGTGGCGGGCGACTTCCCTCTCGCCGGTGATTGGGACTGCGACGGGATCGACACCCCCGGTCTCTACCGGCAGTCAGACGGGTATGCGTATCTCCGGAACTCCAACTCGACCGGGATCGCCGACGTCTCGTTTGTGTTCGGGGCGCCTGGGGACGTGCCGATCGTCGGTGACTTTGACGGCGACGGGTGTGACACCGTTTCGGTCTATCGGAACAGCCACGTCTTCATCATCAACGAACTGGGAGAGAACGGGGGCAGCCTGGGAGCCGCCGAGCTCGACTATTGGTTCGGTGTTCCTGGCGACGTTCCGTTTACCGGTGACTTCGACGGCGACGGTGTGGACGAGCTGGGCTTGTTCCGGGAGGCCTCGGGGTTCGTCTACTTCACTCTCGATCATCCGAGCGGTGGCCCGGCGTTCACCGACAACGAGTTCTTCTACGGGGTACCCGACGATCGCATCATCGCTGGTGATTGGACCAACAACGGGACCGACACCGTTGGGATCTACCGGGAGTCGGAATCCACCTTCTACCTCCGCTACTCCAACAGTCTTGGTGAAGCCGACGAGGTGATCGTGGCGACGGCGGGGTCGGTCCCGGTGGCCGGAGCGTTTGTGTTTGCTGGGTAAGGCTGTTCAAGTCCCCCCTAAAC